>DYPB01000133.1 GCA_020720185.1 Flavobacterium psychrophilum
AATTTACAACATAATCAACTAGATGGCGAACCTGTTTTTCTGGAATTATGATGCAATGATTTTCCCAATTAATACTATCGTTTAGTGGCATTTCGCAATCTGTATCTATTAGAATAGGGATTCTTCCCAAGGCAAGAGTTTCGTAAAATCTAACGGAGAAATTACCTGATCCACGCAGACAAAAAGTATATAAATTAGTTGCAATATTGTCGTAAAATTCGATGCTTGTTCGTCTACGAGATTCTTCGGTGTTTGCTCCCGCACGATATTTGTTTCTAAAAATAAAATTGCATATTACCAAATTACTTTTTAATAAATAACCTAAATACTTAAAACGATAATAGCTAGAGGGATAAAAATGCTGGTAGTCGTGAAACTCTAATCCAAAAAAAACTCTTGCGTTTTTTTTGACAAAAAGCAGCAATTCTTTTATAAATTTTAAAAAACTTCCGTCAGAATGCCCTACAAATCCGATGCTTGGCTTCGAGAATTTTGGCAGTGTAAAAAAATCTTTTTCTAGAATTAGTAATGGATCTTGTATGTTAGCAGGAGGCACAAATGTGGTACTAGTAAATTTGCTTTTAAAACCACCCAATCGAATAGTGCAAATATTTTTGTGTGTAATTGTTTTGCCAAAGTCTCCCCCTGAAAAAGCTATTATTTGTTTGTTTTGTTTTTCGGCAAAATCTAGTATTTGCTGTACTGTAATTGGGTCGTTTTTTCGGTAATTTGTCCCTAATGCTTCTGGTAATAATAAGTAATCACACTCTTGTACGGTAGGCACAATTTGATACGTTTCTTTGCACTTTCCTTCGGTAGTTACAAGTTTGATTAATGGCCACAAACCTTTAGCATTTTTTTTGTAATTTTCCGGATAAATATACAGGTTAATCATACTTTTGTGTTTGTAAAGGCGACATTGTTAATTAGTGCTGCATATTTAGAAAATGCACTGTTATACATTTCTGGCGTTTGCAACAAATATACTTTTTCGCTTTGGGATATTGCAAAAAAATCTATAAATGTTTTTAAGTTATTTTGTATGTCTTTATCATTTTTAACATCAATATGCGTTGGTTTTCCTTCTAATATTTTAAAAGGAGTGGTCGTGGAAACACTATCTAAAAAAGTGCTACTATCCGAAAAAACATATATTGGAACAAATGTGTTTTGGGTACTAATTTGAGTTATCACATCTAATAAACTTGCAATAATCTCTTGTTTTCGTTCTTGCGAAACAATATGTGAACAAGTATCTTGAAAATCTCCTAATATGCTTGTAAAACGAGTATGGATTGCGATATATTTTTGTGGCAAATTCAAATTTTGCAAAGCATTTTCAAGAAAAGGACTTTTAACAAATAATTCTTCGAAGGAAGTTTGTCGCAATTTATTTATCTCTTCCTTATTTTTTTGTGGAAATAACTCTGGCAAATAATCTACATTACAATAAACGAAATGCTTTTTCTTTTTGCTGATTTTAATTTCTTTTTGCCAATTAAAATCAAAATTATCCATTAAATAATGAATTTTTGTGGTTTTAAAATTCCACTGCAAATTATTTTTTGAAGTTTTCCAATCAAATTTGTTGGGCAATAAATATTCTGTTATAGCAAATGGACTTTCAAAATAAATTAAAAAACTAGCATTTTCTATTTTTGCAATGTTATAAAAGGTAAGAATCCCCTTTATTCTATCTACCAAACCACCATGCGAAACGTTTCCGTCAAAAAGGATAATAATTTCTTTTTGTGCCGTTGCTGTTTTGGTAAACGAAAAGTTAGATTTATGCAGCCAATACAATTGTAATAGCCTAAGTTTTCGTTTTAGTTTTTTTTGAAGCATTTTCTATAATTTACTATTTGCTTTGCTATTCTCTTATTAATGTTGCAATTCCTCTGTACGTTTTGTAATAAGATTTAAGATAAACTAGTTAATACTTTATGTAAATGCTTAATTTCTTCCGTTAAATCAATTTGATGATTGCCAACGAAAAAGCCTTTTTTATCTAAATATTGTGCATTTTTCATTTCACCAAAAATTTCACAATCAAAATACTTCAACACTTCGTTTTTAGTAAAATCTCCTGTAACTATCGGACGACAATCGATGTGATTTTCTTCTAATACTTTTACAATGTCTAAACGATTTAGGGTAGATTCTGGTTTGATAATAAAACTAAACCCAAACCAACTGCTATTGTCAATATCTTTTTGAATATAAAAATCCTGATTGTCTTTAAATAGGGAAACAAACAGTTCTGCATTTTTCCTTCTTTGGTCTAAGAACGAAGGCAATTTTTTTAATTGTTCCACGCCAATTACACCACTCATCTCCACAGGACGCACGTTGTAGCCAGGTAATAAAAATCGGAACGATTCTTCAAACCAATCGTCACTTTTGTTAGAAATTTTATTCTCCTTTGGCAAATGACGTGTCCAACCATGTGCTCTTAAGCAAACCATCACGTGATATATCTCTTCGTCATCGGTTACAATTAAACCACCTTCCATGGTTGCCATGTGGTGCGAGAAGAAGGTAGAAAAGGTTCCAACCAACCCAAAGGTTCCTGTTTGTTTTCCTTTGAATTCGGCTCCCATCGATTCGCAATTGTCTTCCATCAGGATAATATCTCTGTTACCAATAATTTCATTGATAGTATCAAAATTATTTGGATTACCCAAAAGATTTACTGCTAAAATCATTTTGGTATTGCCAGTAACTGCTAATTTTAATTGTTCTAAATCAAAATTTAAGGTGTGTAAATCGACATCTACAAATTTTAACTTTAAACCATATTGATACAAAGGATAATAAGTGGTGGACCAAGAAACGGCAGGAACAATTACTTCATCACCTCTTTTTAGTTTTGGATTTTTAGTATAAAATAGTGCTGCAACTGCAATTAAATTGGCAGACGAACCCGAGTTTACCATAACGGCATATTTTGAATTGACAAATTTAGCAAAATTGTCTTCAAATTGTTTTACACCTTCGCCCATAGTGTACATATCTTTTGCGATAACACCATTAATGGCTTCTATTTCTTTTGCATCCCAAGTAGAAGATGCGAGTGGATATTTAATCATGTAAAATTGCTGTTTTAAAATATTCGACTGTTTTTTTTATTCCGTCTTCTAACGATGTTTGATGTTGCCAACCAAATTGCTTTAGTTTGGTATCATCAATTAATTTTTGTCTCATTCCAATTGGTTTTGATAAATCATATGCAAATTTTCCTTCAAAACCAATTACGTTGGCAATGGTTTGATAATATTGATTAATCGTATAATCAAATCCTAAACCAACATTGATGTTTTGTGGCATTTGGTTAAATTTTTCTATGGCATAAAACACAAAGTCCGCTAAATCTTCGGCATACATAAATTCTCTTCGTGCCAAACCATCTCCCCAAATATCAATTTCAGAAATGTTATTTTGCTTGGCTTCGTAAATCTTTTTAATTACTGCTGGAACCATGTGTGAGTGTTCAGGCGAAAATTTATCGTATTTTCCATACAAATTACAAGGAATAACGGTTTTATATTGCAATATTGGATTTTCTTTTACAACATATTCGCACAAGCGAGTTGCTACTGTTTTGGCAATGGCATAGCCTTCGTTTGTAGGTTCTAATTCACCTTTTAAAATTAATTCTTCTTGCAATGGATTTTCTGCCTCACGAGGATACATACAAGAACTTGCTAAATTCATAAAATTTAAAACACCATTTTCTTTAGCTGCCATGATGATGTTTCTCCCCATGTCTAAATTAAAAACTAAAAAATCGACAGGTCTTGCCATGTTTGCTTGTATTCCTCCAACTAAACCAGCAGAATGAATAATAAAATCGGGTTGGTGTTTTTTTAGATAGACATCAACAGCATCAAAATCACGCAAGTTCAATGCAGCACTTGATGGTGATAATAAAATGTGCTGATTTGCTTTTGGATGTTCCAAAATATTTTTACCTACCATACCGTTGCCACCTGTTACTAATATCTTCATAGAAAAATTATTCGTATTTTTTTAAAGTATCTCTATCTTTAAAACGGACTACATAGTTTAAATCGTGTTGCATCATGATTTTCACCAATTCTTCGATAGAAGTACGACTTGGATTCCAACCTAATTGGGTTCTTGCTTTTGTTGGATCGCCTAATAAACTTTCTACTTCGGCAGGTCGGTAATAGTTTGAATCTACTTCAATTAGAGTTTTTCCTGTTAATTTGCAAATTCCTTTTTCGTTTTCATCTTCGCCTTGCCATTCTAGTTCAATACCAGCTTCTTTAAATGCTAGTTCACAGAAGTAACGCACCGAATATTGAATTCCTGTGGCAATTACATAATCTTCAGGTTGTTCTTGTTGTAACATCAACCACATACATTCCACATAATCTTTGGCATAACCCCAATCTCGCATAGCGTTTAGGTTTCCTAAATATAATTTTTCTTGAATACCGTGCTTTATTCTGGAAGCCGAAAGTGTGATTTTTCTGGTTACAAAAGTTTCGCCTCGACGTTCTGATTCGTGGTTGAAAAGAATTCCGTTCACGGCATAAATTCCGTACGATTCTCGGTAATTTTTGGTTATCCAATACGCATAAATTTTAGCCACACCGTAGGGCGAACGTGGGTAAAATGGTGTGGTTTCTTTTTGAGGTACTTCTTGCACTTTTCCAAATAATTCGGAAGTAGAGGCTTGGTATATTTTAGTTTTTTGGGTTAAGCCACAAATTCTAATAGCTTCTAGCAAACGCAAAGTTCCAACGGCATCTGTTTCTGCGGTATATTCGGGCATATCAAACGAAACTTTTACGTGTGATTGTGCTGCTAAATTATACACTTCGTCTGGTTGAATTTCTTGCATTAATCGTATCAAGCTGGTTGAATCGGTCATATCCCCATAATGCAGATTGATTTTTTTATCTTGATGCAAGTCTTGAATTAACGATTCGATGTATAAATGCTCTATTCGTTCGGTATTAAAAGTGGAGCTACGTCTGATGATTCCGTGTACTTCGTATCCTTTTTCTAACAACAGTTCGGCCAAATACGAACCATCTTGTCCATTAATTCCGGTGATTAACGCTTTTTTCATTTAAAATTGTTTTA
>DYPB01000399.1 GCA_020720185.1 Flavobacterium psychrophilum
TAGATAATAAGTATAAACGCAACCCCAAAAAAATGGAAATCAAAATAATTTTTTTTAATGAGAGTTTTAAAGAATTTCATCTGATAAATAAACAATTAAAAAGACAATTAAAATTGAAAAATTATTGAAGTAAAGAATCTATGGCTACATTAACAGTAGCATATTGAAACGTAAATCCACTATCCATAATTTTTTGAGAAGTAACGTTACTGCCTTGCAAAACCAAATCGGACATTTCTCCTAAAACCCATTTTAAAACAAAGCCAGGAATTGCGGGTAGCCATATTTTTTTACCTATTTTTTTAGCAATAATTTCTGTAAATTCTTTATTATTGACAGGCTGAGGTGCCACTGCATTATAGGCACCCACTAATTTTTCATTTTGTAAGGCAAATAAATAAATATTACAAATATCATCGAGATGTATCCACGGAATAATCTGTTTTCCGGTTCCCAAAGCAGACCCAAATCCCATTTTGATAGGAAGAAACATTTTAGGGAAAGCCCCTTCCTCTTTATCCAAAACCACCCCGGTTCTGATTTGAAGCGTTCTAATGTTCATCTTTTGAAATGGATATGAAGCTTCTTCCCATTTATGGCATATATTTCCGAGAAAATCGTTCGCAGGTATATCGGTCTCTACAAATATCTTATCAGAATTTATGGATCCATAATAACCTACCGCACTTGAACTAATAAAACTTTTGAGGGGAATATTTAATTTTTGGACCGTTTCATAAAGTAGTTGAGTACTCAGAACTCTACTGTCAATAATTTCTTTTTTCCTTGTTTTAGTCCATCGCTCACTTCCAATATTGGCACCCGCTAAATTAATTACATGATCAATATTTTTAAAAGCAATTTCATCTACAAAACCATTGGGTACATCCCATAAAAAATATTCGATTGTCTCCGTTTTTAATCTTTTTCTACTTAAAACTCTCACTTGATAGCCTTTTTCTACTAAAAAAGTGGACAATCTTTTTCCTATTAAACCCGTTC
>DYPB01000400.1 GCA_020720185.1 Flavobacterium psychrophilum
CAAGGAAAGGAACATGTGAAAAAAAATCAAAGAAAATTGAAAAGTAAGAAATTCCAGGAAAATTTCAATTTTTTTATGAACTTGATTATATATTCCATTTTTTAACTATCCTTGAATAATAAATTTTTTGATAACTTTCCAATTAAACAATGTGCTATTTGAGAAATTTTGCTCCAATTTAAAAATCACCCCTTTACAAACAACCTTAAGATATTGATACAGCTTTTGGAGACTAAAAGACTCCTGCTGCTTTTGATAAGTCAAATACCTTTTTCAATTTTTTACAAAACGAAAGAAATTTAGGAATTTCAAGCTTCAATTCAGATTTTATAGGGAATTTGATCAAACTGGCTTAATAAAATAGCAAAGCCATCGAAAATATAGCTTCTGTAAAATTGTTTATGATATAGAAAATTGATTTAAATGAAACTTTGTTGGACTCAATGGAGGAGGAAGGAAATTCAAAAAAAATTGGGAGAACTCTAAACTAATCACAATGGGACACATAAGATTCAAGTTTTGAGTAAGGAGCAGTTTTTAAGACTTAATAATTGTTAACTAAAAAACTATTTGGTGAAAAAAAACAATATAAATACAAACTTTAATTAGATGGGGGTTTTCCTGAACAAGTTTTTAAATAAAGGAATTTCAACTTTAGTTTGAAGTTAATCGATGGAAAAGGAAACAAAATTAGAAACTGTAATTTTTCGATTTTATACAGCCAATATAATTCATTTGTGTTTAGGCGTTTGTGATATTAATGGGTAATGGGTTACTTAAACAAAATGCAAATAACCCTTGATCAAAGGAAAAACTTAATCAGAGTTATATCATGGTTAATCATCATATTCAAAAATATTTTCTAGAGATGTCAGCAGATTTTATCCTGAAGGAAAACTTAACATTGTGGTTTATCCAAAACAATCGGCGTTAAGATTTTCATAAGGTTCTAATTCTCTTTAAGAAGCTGTGAGCTATCTTTAAATTGAACCATTGATAATT
>DYPB01000134.1 GCA_020720185.1 Flavobacterium psychrophilum
AAAATGACATTGTATTAGATTATCATTTAGGAAGCGGAACAACGGCGGCAGCAGCTCACAAAATGAATCGTCAATATATTGGAATTGAACAAATGGATTATATCGAAACGGTTACTGTTGAACGGTTAAAAAAAGTAATAGGCTCAATAGTTCCATTAAGAAAAGGAGAAATTGTTCAAACAAAACTTGATTTGGTTGCAGAAAAAGAATCTGAATATTTTAAAAATGTTTACGATGAAGGCGGCATTTCCAAAGCTGTCAATTGGCAAGGTGGTGGCGAGTTTGTATATTGCGAACTCAAAAAATACAACCAAACCTTTATTGAGCAAATTGAAGAAGCAAACTCAGCTACCCGCTTATTGGAAATTTGGGAAGAAATGAAAGAACATAGTTTCTTGAATTACAACGTAGATATTAAAAAACACGACGAAGCAATAGAAGATTTTAAGAAATTGGATATTAAAATTCAGAAAGAGCATTTATTGGAATTGCTCAATAAAAATCAGTTGTACGTAAACCTGTCGTCCATTGACGATGAAGATTACCAAGTAAGTGCAGAAGACAAACACCTTACTCTTGATTTTTACGAAATAAAAGAAGAAAAAGAAGAAGTACAAACAAAAGCCGATTTGTAGATATGATTTATTGCACGAAGATACACGAAGGAAAAACACGAAGATACACGAAGATAAGCAATAATAAACTTCGTGTTGCTTCGTGCAAACTCTGTGTAACTTCGTGTAACTTCGTGTACCTTCGTGTAACTTCGTGTAACTTCGTGTAACCTCGTGTAACTTCGTGTACCTTCGTGTACCTTCGTGTTGCTTCGTGCAAACTCTGTGTAACTTCGTGTACCTTCGTGTAACTTCGTGTAACCTCGTGTAACTTCGTGTAACAAAAAATAATAAAATAAAAATATGGAATTTGAAAGCATAACAAGAGAAATAATAGGTTCGGCCATAGAAGTACACAAACAACTTGGACCCGGTTTGTTAGAATCTGCATACGAGGAATGTTTGGTTTATGAATTGCAACAGAAGGGTTATAAAATTGAACGTCAGAAACCTATTCCTATTATTTACAAAGAAATAAAATTAGATTACGGATATAGAATTGATATTTTAGTAGAAAACAAAGTTTTATTGGAATTAAAATCAATAGAAGCGATTGCACCTGTACACGAAGCTCAGATTTTGACCTATATGAAATTTTCTGACACTAAAATCGGATTGTTAATCAATTTTAATGTTACAGTTTTAAAAAATGGATTAAAACGTTATGTATTATAAACTTCGTGTTGCTTCGTGCAAACTCTGTGTAACTTCGTGTAACCTAATAGACAATAATTAATTTTATGGAAACAGGCGAAATAATTATATATAAAAACGCTGAAAACAATATCAAAATTGATGTTCGTTTAGAGAATGAAACCGTATGGTTATCACAATTGCAGCTTTGCGAGTTGTTTCAAAAGTCGAAATCAACAATTAGTGAACATATTAAAAACATTTTTGAAGAAGAAGAGTTAGACGAAAAAGTGGTTGTTCGGAAATTCCGAACAACCACTCAACACGGTGCTATAGCAGGGAAAACACAAGAAAATGAAGTAAATGGATATAATCTTGACGTAATAATTTCTGTTGGTTATCGTGTAAAATCGCAACAAGGTACACAGTTTCGTATTTGGGCTACTCAACGGCTTAAAGATTATATTATAAAGGGTTTTGCACTAAACGATGAGCGTTTTAAAACAGGCAATTCGATGAACTATTTTACCGAATTGCAAGAACGCATCAGGGAAATTCGACTTTCTGAAAAGTTTTTTTATCAAAAAATTAAAGATATTTACAAAACCAGCATCGACTATAACCCAAAAGAAGAGCAAACTATTGCGTTTTTTAAAATTGTACAAAACAAATTACTTTGGGCAATAAGCAGTCAAACAGCCGCTGAACTTGTTTATCGCCGTGTAGATGCCTCTTTGCCTTTATTGGGAATGCAGTCGTATGATAAAAACAATACTACACCAATTAAAAAATCGGAAATTTCAATCGCAAAAAATTATTTGAACGAATCCGAAATAAAACTTTTGGGTTTGTTGGTTGAGCAATACTTAGCATTTGCCGAAACAATGGCTTTGCAGCAAATACCAATGTATATGAAAGATTGGATTGCCCGTTTAGAGGTAATTTTGCAAATAAACGGAAGAGAATTACTTACACATGCGGGCAAAGTTAGTAACGAAATGGCTTTACAAAAATCGAATCAAGAATTTCAGAAATTCAAAGAAACTCAAAAAATGATAGAAAAAGAAGAAAGTTTAAAAGAGCTTGAACAAGATATTAATTCACTGAAAAATAAACTGAAAAAGTAATGGACTTTTTATATAAAAAATTAGATAGTGGTTCTGAGTTTAATAGTATTATTGACAATGCAGAAATTCCGGATTATTTAATGAATAATCTAAATGTGAATTTTGAATTACGTCCCTATCAAAAAAAAGCATTTAGCCGATTTTTTTATTTTTTAGGTAATAATTTTGACAGCAAACAATCAAAACCCTATCAGCTCATGTTCAACATGGCAACCGGTAGCGGTAAAACCATAATGATGGCCGGTTTAATCTTGTACCTCTATGAAAAGGGTTACAGGAAATTCTTGTTTTTCGTAAACTCTAAAAACATCATAAATAAAACTATCGACAATTTTATCAATACAAATTCCTCTAAATACTTATTCAATCACACCATTACATTTGACAGTAAAAGGGTAAACATTAAGCAGGTTGATAATTTTGAAGATGCAAACAGTAATGACATAAATATTTGTTTTACGACCATTCAAAAACTTCACAGCGACATTTATTCTGAAAAGGAAAACAGTTTGACAATAGAAGATTTCAAAGAGCAAAAAATTGTATTTATATCTGACGAAGCACATCATATCAACACAAAAACTCTTACACAAACTTCGATTGACAGCCTTGCAAAACCAAGTTGGGAAAATACGGTGAATCGTATTTTTGACCAAAATTTAGATAATATTCTGCTCGAATTTACCGCAACTCTTGACTACGAGCATAAAAACATTGTCGAAAAATACAAGCCGCGAGTAATTTTCCGCTACGATTTACGCCAGTTTAAGGATGAAAAATACTCGAAAGACGTTAACCTATTACGAAGCGATTTATCCGACAATGACAGGATTTTGCAGGCAGTAATTTTAAATCAATACAAACAAGATATTGCCCTTAAAAACGGTATCGATTTAAAACCGGTAATTTTATTTAAAGCACAAAAACTTATTGCCGAATCGCTCGAAAACAAAGCAAATTTTCACAGGATTATTGAAAATCTTTCAGAAGCTCAATTACAAAACATTAAAGGGCATTCAACAGTTGCAATAATACAAAAGGCTTTTACTTTTTATACCGACAACAATATTTCAATTGCTCAACTTATTGCGAAACTTCAGCGAAATTTTGCTGAAACAAATTGCATTTCAGTAAACGAAGAAAACCTCGAAAAAACATCGCTCAACAAGGGCGATCGTATTCAATTAATCGAACAGCAATTTGTTTTGAACTCATTGGAAGATAGAAACAATCCTATCCGGGTAATTTTCGCAGTAAACAAATTGAATGAAGGCTGGGATGTTCTTAACTTATTTGACATCGTGCGTTTATATACAACACGTGATGCAAAAGAAGGAAAGCCGGGAAATACAACAATGGCAGAAGCTCAGTTAATTGGGCGTGGTGCAAGATATTTTCCTTTTAAAATAAACATTGACCAAGACAAATACAAACGTAAATTCGACAAGCCAAACCACGATAATGAGTTAAAAGTTATTGAAGAATTGCATTATCACACAATAGAAGACAGTAAATATATTTCGGAACTTAAAAAAGCATTAATTGAAACCGGAATTTATGACGATGATAATGAGTTTGTTGAACGCCAACTGAAAATAAAAGAAGAATTTAAATCAACTGATTTCTTTAAAAAGACAGTAGTATTTGAAAACGAAAAGAAAGTAAACAAATATGATAATGTAAAATCATTCGCCGACTTAGGTGTTACCAAGAAAAACATTGAATTTAAGCTACATTCCAGTTCAGGAAAAGTAACAGAAGCATTTGAAACTACCGAAACAAAAAATGAAGTCAGTTACGACCAAAAAGATATTAAAGTTTCAGAAATTTCTATTCATATTGTAAAAAATGCAATTGCAAAAAATGAGTTTTACCAATTCAGCACTTTAAAGAAATATTTTAAATCGGTAAAATCAATTGCTGATTTTATTACAAATACTAAATATTTAGGAAGTCTTGCAATTACATTTAAAGGCACAAAAGACAGATTAACTGAAATTTCAAACCTCGATTATTTATTGGCATTAAATGAGTTGCTCAAAGCAATTGAAAATGAAATAAAAGGTAATCTGCATGATTATTTTGCTACAGACGACTTTAAAATAATTACCCTCATCAAAGACAAATTCACCGATGTTGAATTAAAAATTGGCAAGAATGATGAAAGGGCTAAAAGTCAATCAGATTTTGTAAAAGATAAAGTTTGGTACGCTTACAATGACAATTTCGGAACAAGTGAAGAAAAAAAATTCGTAGAAATGTTTACTCGGAGAGTCGAAAAATTGCATTCTGACTATGAATCCATTTATTTGATTAGAAACGAAAGACAAGTAAAGGTTTTCGATAAAAAAGGCAGACGTTTTGAACCTGATTTTTTGTTGTTTGTAAAGCAAAAAGCAAAAGACAATATTACTTATCAAATGTTTATTGAGCCAAAAGGAGCACATTTGAAAGAACATGATAAATGGAAAGAAGAATTTTTGTTGGATATACGAGAACGTTTTGCAAAAAAGACAATTGATTACAATTCTGACAAATACAGATTGACAGGAGTTCCATTTTATACAAACAAAACAGAAAATGAATTTATAACAGCCTTTGAAGAATCACTAAAATAAAACCAACGCTTCGTAGTCAAGCACATGGTCGTAAAATAAAGCAAACACAACTTTACAGTTCCTTAATAATTTTTGTAAACTGTAAAGTTGTATTTGCTAGTTAAA
>DYPB01000018.1 GCA_020720185.1 Flavobacterium psychrophilum
ATTCATAACCCTGAGGTCACGGGTTCAACTCCCGTCCTCGCTACAAAAGAAAATTTTCATAAAAGTTAGGTTTTATACGGTTTTAAAGAAATTTAGAACCGTTTTTTTTATGTCAATTTTAAGAGTTTTAATTCCAAACGCATATAAAAACGCATAATTTTGTCAAAGGATTTATTCAAAACCAAAGATTTATAATAAGACCAAAGTTCTAATAACCGTTTTCTATGGGCTGAAAATGAAATTATTATGACATAAAATAAAAAAATAAGAAGATTTTAATCTTCCGTTTTTTTGTTTGAATTTTATTTAAAAAACTATATATTTGACAAGAAATTTAGTGTCTTTATTAGTGTCTAATTTGAAGGTTTTATTTAAGGTGGGTTCTATAAATTAGTTTTTTTGTAAATTTATTTTTTTACTGATGCTCTTTTATAGAACCCACCTAAAAATTTTAATATAAAACTCTTTAAATTTGATCTAATAAATGTATATGGTTTTAATCAAAAAAACTAATAATATAATAAAATGATTGCTCCTTATTTTGAACTTCCTTTTTTTACAAATTTATTGATTTTGTTGGTAACAGCAAGAATTTTTGGCGAAATATTTGAACGATTTAAGCAACCTGCTATGATTGGTGAAATTATTGCCGGAATTATTTTAGGACCAAGTTTGTTAAATTTAATTCATCGAACCGAAGAGATAAAAGTCGTTTCAGAATTAGGAATATTTTTATTAGTAATTATTGCTGGACTCGAAATTAATATCGATGATATTATTAAATTATTAAGAGGGAAAAATATTATTATATCAATAATGGCTTTTTTTGTACCTTTATTTAGTGGTTTTGCGGTAGGTTATTTTTTTGATCAAGACACGATGACAACCGTTTTTATAGGACTTTGTGTTGCCATAACAGCCCTGCCCGTTAGTGTCAGAATATTAATGGATTTAGGTAAAATCAATTCAGATATAGGTCAAAAAATTATTTCCATAGCCATTTTCGATGATGTTTTAGCTCTAACTATCTTAGGAGTTTTACTAACAATAAAAGATACTGATATGTCTGTTGCTAAAATTGTAAATGCAGGAGTAATTTCACTTTTAAAGTTATCGTTTTTTATAGCGCTTTTAAGTTTATCTTATTTAGTTATTAGAAAAATCACAAGAAAAGGTAATTATATAGAAGAATCATTAAATGATATTCTTTCATTTTTGAAGGGTAAAGAACCATTATTTGCCATATTTTTTGCGTTTGTACTGTTATTCTCAACTTTCACGGAATCATTAGGATTCCATTTTATTGTCGGAGCATTTTTTGCCTCAATGCTTATCAGTGAATCGCTCATTGGTGAAAAAAATCTAAAAACGATAGAAAAAACCACGAGTAATATGGCTATTGGATTTTTAGCCCCTATATTTTTTGCAGGAATTGGTTTGGAATTTAATATTGCCTCGATTAGTAATTTTTGGCTTTTGTTGGCAGTTGTTTTAATATCTTATTTGTCAAAAATATTAGGTGGTTATTTTGGTGGTGTTTTTATAGGTTTGAGTAGAAAAGTCTCAATAACTTTAGGAATTGGACTGAATGCAAGGGGAATAATGGAATTGGTAATTGCAAATATTGCCTATAAGAATAATTTAATTAGCACCGAAATATTTTCTATTTTAGTAATAATGGGAATTTTAACAACATTGACTACCCCATTATTATTAAAAAATGCCTTTAAGAGAAATGAATAAAAGCAAAAAAAACAGTTAGATCACTTCATTTATCTTGTTTTGTAGCGCAAAAAAAGCTCTTTGAGACGCTTTTTCTTCGGCCTTCTTTTTTGAGGTTTCTCTTGATTTTGAAATTACTTTATCATCAATTTTTAAATGTACGGCAAATAATTTTTCGCCACTAATATGATTATCCGAAAATGTATCAAATTCAATATTTTTTTTCTGCTTTTGACACCACTCTATCATTAAACTTTTGTAACTGATAACCTTACCTTCTAATTTTTCAATATCTACATAAGGGGTAATTACTCTTTTATGAATGAATTTTTTACAAGATTCATAACCTAAATCCAAATAAATAGCCCCAACAAGTGCTTCAAAGATGTTACCAAAAACATTCTCTCCTAGATTGCGATTAGAGTTTTTAAATTCAATAAATTTTATTAACTCTAAATCCTTTCCTAGTTTATTCAAATTTTGTCTGGAAACAATTTTAGCTCTCATTTTTGTCAAATAACCTTCATCACCACCAGGAACTTCATTATATAAATGAGCCGCAATTACAGAACTTAACATAGCATCACCTAAAAATTCAAGCCGTTCGTAACTAACTTTATTGCCGTTTTCATCAATTTTATTTAAAGAACGATGGGTAAATGCTTTCTTATAATGTTCTATGTTTATTGGTTCAAAACCAATTATCTTTTTAACATTTTCAAATAAAATTTGTTCTTTTACAGATAAAGTAGGTTTTTTAGGAAATATTCTTCTAATAATTTTCATCTATGGTGTTCTATTTCAGAGGTCAAATATAATTATTATTTTAAAATGATTATCTATATTCTAATACTTTTATCAGTTTTAATTTTGCTTATAAGTTCAAATTTATATCTTTGCTTATTAACAAAACAGATATAAATGTCGTTTATAAAAACTACCGAAACACCCTCAAAATATCAGCATTTAGAAAAAATGTCGATAGAAGATTTATTGCTGAATATTAATAATGAAGATAAAACAGTTGCATTTGCAGTAGAAAAAGTTTTGCCTCAGGTTGCATTTTTAGTGTCTGAAATTGTTAAAAAATTAAAACTTGGCGGCAGATTATTCTATATTGGAGCAGGAACTTCTGGTAGATTAGGCGTTGTAGATGCGTCTGAATGCCCGCCAACATTTGGAGTCCCATTTGATTTGGTGAACGGTATTATTGCTGGTGGAGATTTGGCGATCAGAAAAGCTGTTGAAAATGCGGAGGATAGTACCACGGATGCTTGGATAGATTTATGTCAATTTGGAATTAATAAAAATGATGTAGTTATAGGTATAGCAGCTTCAGGCACAACCCCTTATGTTATTTCGGGATTAGAAAAATGCAACGAAAATAACATCATAACTGGCAGTATATCATGCAATTTAAACAGTCCGCTATCTCAAACTGCAAAATTACCTATTGATGTTATTGTTGGTCCAGAATTTGTAACAGGTAGTTCCAGAATGAAAGCAGGAACAGCACAAAAAATGGTACTCAATATGATTTCTACAACAGTAATGATCCAATTAGGAAAGGTTAAAGGTAATAAAATGGTAGATATGCAACTGAGCAACAATAAATTAGTAGATAGAGGGGTAAAAATGATTATGGAAGAAACAGGAGTTGATTATCAAAAAGCTTCCGAATTATTGACCAGTTTTAGAAGTGTACGGAGAGCAGTCGAAAGCATTCAATAAGTAAAAGAAATATTTTTAACATTAATAAGCAAAAAATGACTCAAAAAGACAAGTTCTATAGAGGAGCAAAATATTTATCTGCTTCATTACCTTTAATGTTTATTGGTCCTTCGGTTATTTATAATGCGTTTATGAATAAACAAAATATATGGCATTATTTGGTATTAATTATTGGAATATTGGTTTCTTTATCGGCGGTTTTTCTAATGTATAAAGGAATAAATATTATAATTAAAAGTATATTCAACGAATAATGAAAGAATTGATCTATATTCAAAAAACTTTTGAGAAAGTTAATTTAACTGATACAAAAATTAATCAAAAGGAATTTGAAGATTGTGTTTTTAAACAATGCGATTTTTCAAATTCAGATTTTTCAAATAATGTATTTATGGATTGTGTATTTACGGATTGTAATTTATCAAATCTAAAATTAATCAATACAAGTTTAAAAACCGTTGTTTTTCAAAACTGCAAACTAATTGGCATTCCATTTCATACTTGTAATGATTTTTTATTTTCAGTTGAATTTAAGGATTCTATTTTAGATTTCGCTTCCTTTTCGAGCAAAAAAATGATAAAAACCATATTTAATACTTGTTCAATAAAAGAAGTTTCTTTTGAAAGAGCAAACCTAACTAATTCATTATTTGATAATTGTAATTTGGATAATTCTATTTTTAATGACTCTATTTTAGTTGGTGTTGATTTTTCTTCTGCCTATAATTATAAAATTGACCCCGAATTTAATACGGTAAAAAATGCTAAATTTTCTATACAAGGAATTGCAGGACTTTTAAGCAAATATGATATAAAAATTGTTTAAAAATAATATTAAAATTCAAAAACCTTACCATCATCTGCTAAAAAAACATTTTCAAAAACGGTTTGAGCTTCTGTTTTGAATAATTCTAAGTTATCATACCGAGTAGAAAAGTGCCCTAAAATTAATTGTTTAGCATTACTTTTTTTAGCAATAGTAGCCGCCTGAATGGCTGTTGAATGCATCGTTCTTTCCGCTTTTTCAACTTCCGATTCTAAAAAAGTACTTTCATGATACAAAACATCTACATTTTTAATATTTTCAATTATACTTTCGTCAAAAATAGTATCCGAACAAAATGCATAACTCTTGGTTTCAACAGGAGGAAATGACAATTTTTCGTTTTCAATAACCATTCCATTATCAAGCGTTACATCTTTACCGTTTTTAATATTTTGATAATAACAAGTGTCTATTTTATATTCATGAACAGCATCAATATTCAATTTTCGTTCTCCAGTTTTCTCCTGAAATAGATAACCATTTGTATAAATTCGATGTTTTAAAGGTATAGTTTTTACAAAAACCTTATCGTCTTCATAGATAACAATGCTTTTATTTGAGGTTAATTCATGAAAAAATAATCCATAAGATGTATAAGATTTTGATAATTTTAGTTGCAATAAAATCATCTCTTTAATTCCTTTTGGACCATAAATATGTAAATCATTTTTACGGTCAAGTAGCATATATGTTGATATTAAACCTATTAAACCATAACAATGATCGCCATGCAGATGTGAGATAAAAATATGGTTTAAACGAGAAAATTTTAATTTATTCTTTCTTAATTGCACTTGGGTTCCTTCTCCACAATCAATTAGGAACATTCTATTTCTGATTTCTAAAATCTGTGCTGTTGGGTTTGTAATTGTTCGTGGTGTGGCTGCATAGCAACCTAAAATGGTTAATTTCATAAAACTTATTTTTTACTCTTTTATAGCAATTATAGATATAATGTCAAGTAGATTATAAAGAAAAAGGTGAGTATCTTAAATAATTCTCACCTTTTGTGTTGTGTATATTTAGGATTTAATTTCCAAAAGCATATCGTATGGTAAATCCTGAACGAATATTTGTTAATGGAAATGAAGTTGAAATAATCGGTTTATTAAACGAATGATCATAAAAGAAAATGGCTGTCAAATTACGGCTAAAAGCATAATCTGCGGTTAGTTTTATACTCCAAAGGTTTTGTCCGCCTGCCAAACGGTTGTTTTCATAATCTAATTGTCTGACAATGGTTTTGGTGTTTCGCATCGAAAAATCGGCTTTTATATTAATATCGCTTTTTATTTCGCCAGTAGCATTGTCGGCAAATTTAGAGTTCATCCGAATATCTTTTATTTGATATCCAATTCCAACAACATATTCTTTTCCTTGCACTTCGGTTAGCAAACTGTTATCAAAACTTAACGATAAAGCTCTATCTTTTTTAATAGAGGCAAGTATTTTAAAGGCACTTTTCAGTTCAAAATCCATACTAATCAATGGGTTAAATTGTTCTACAAGATTAATATTTGAAATTAAAATTTTATTTAAAAAATTACCTCCTACATCATATCCTGTCTCGTTGTAATTTAAATTTGATCGATAGGAATTGATGGTATATGAGGATCTATAAGTGTGTTGTAATGAAAATCTTTTGAAATTATCTTTAAAGAATTTATACCGCATTAATCCTGTATATTTCATAGTCCAGTTTGGCAAAGGAATTTCTTTAAACGCATTGAACGAAATTTTTGAGGCTTCTTTACCAATTCCATCACTGGTAAATCCAGTGTAAGCGGCTAAAAACGCTGGTAGCATTACGGCTTGACTATTTTTTCCGATGTGTTTCGGAAAACCATCTGGGTCTAAATTTATTGGATTTGTTAAATCAATTCCTCTTTCTTCTGCAAGTCTATTGGCTATAATTAATCGGTTGTGTCTAAAATCGTTAAAGGCTGTCGAGAAATTTTCATCGCTTTCTTTAAAAGCTGTTTTTAACATAACGGTACTTATTGCAAAGTTTCCTGTGGTATAAGGCGACCGAGAATTGTAATTCCCATATCCATCAACATCGTATTGTTCTGAATAATTTTTGGAATATTTTCTGTCAGCCGAAAGTTCTATTTTAAAATCTGGAAATAAATCAACGGTTGCATTTAATTTTAATTCTTTGCTGGTTACTTGCGTATAATTTTGATTAAAATTTGGGTAATTGGTCAGCCATCCGTTTTGTGCAGCTGCATATCGAACATCATCCTGAAGTCCAAAAACAAAACCGAGTGTTGGTTGCGAAGTACCTAAAAATCCAAGTCCAGGAAGATATCCAGGTAAAACCGTTCCGCTATTTTCTATATAAGTTCCTTTTATATTTTTAACACTCATCAATACTCCTTTTAAACCTTTCAAAAACACATTTTCATCAACAGCAGGTTTTGGCTGATTAGCGGCTACTATTTTTTCGCCTGGTTTAGGAACAGCATTAGTTGGTGGTTTTGGTGCTTTTGGTTTTTTGTCTTTTAGTCCAAGAAATTTATATAACAAATCCATATTCAAATCGGCTGTAATATTATGTATTGCCGAGTTTTGGATGGTATTTCCAAGGTTGTATGTAACGCTATTGGTTGTAAATTCAGACATCGCTTCAGAGGCTCGTTGCCAGTTATAATTGCCCGTGTAAGTATAATTTGATTTAATAAAACTTAAAAAAGAAATTTTATTTAAAGGCAACTCATAATTAGCAATTAATTGTTGATTGTGCTGATTTGGCTCTCCAATATTCCAATAATCTGTCCATATAGTATTGTCTGGATTTGCAATTTTATATTCGTCTAAATAGCTTTTTACAATATTATTAGTTGATGCCGTAAAGGCTAATTTTAAGGATTTGGTTAAATTGTAATTAAATCCATAATTGTAATTAAAATTATAATTACGACGAAACAGAGCATCAAGCGGAATACCTGCCACTTCATTTTGACGAAATTGTTGTTTATTAAAATTTCTTAAAATGGTGGTGCTAAAATTAATACTTGATGGTAAATAATTAAAATTAAAATCTTGTAATAATTTTAAATAACTACTTTTTTTCAAAAAATTAGATTTACTAAATGGTTCTACCGCTTTTGGCTGAAAAGAAAATGCATAATCAACCGTGGTTTTTGCTTGTTGGTCTAACAATTTTTCTACTTCAAAATCATGATGCTCCATTTGATTGAATGAATAAGAAAGTGTTAGATTTTCAGGATCATAAATATGTGCCTTCCCATTACCTGTTTTATTCTTCTTAACGCCAATAAAATTAATGCTGGTTCGTTTGGTATAATCGATTGCACGGTTTAAAAATTTATCCTTATCTGCCTGATTTGGAGTAATATCTATTAATTGTTGCAGTTCGATATCTAAATTAAAAGGATCATATTTTGGGGTAATAATTTGTTCACCAACACCAAAATTAAAGGGTAAATTAATACCCCATTTTTTAGGTAATAGTTGTCCTAAACTTAAATTAGCCACAACATTATAAAGTTTTAAATCCTCTCGACTGCGTTCGTTAGTGCCTTGTTCTAATGCTCCAAAACCGATTGTGCTTATTTTTCCTGTTGCCGATACAGTGGCAAAATCAGCAATATTTGCATCTATATTGGCTACGGCAGCCATACCGCCTTTGTTATCTATTCCTGCTATACGGAGTTCGTCAAACCACGCTTCGCCTTTAATATTTCGTGCCGATAATGACAAATCCAAGTCCGGAGTATTGTTTTTTAAACCAACCATTAAAGTTCGTACTAATCCAAAATTTGGATTTCCTTTAATACCTACTTTGGTATTACCTACTTTAATGTATTTAATTCCATTGGCATCGGGCAATAATGTATTATCAGTTAATGATCTAATTTTAAGTGCCGTTAATGATGGCATCGATAAATCTAATTCGTTTTCGGTGGGCCAAATTTCTCTTTCAGAGGTTGCAGCGGCTGGAACTGGACCAATATTAGAAATTTTTAAAGGTTGTTCTACTTGATAAAAATTATCTGTAAAATCGTTTCCAAAGCGAATAAATCCAGCTAATTCACCATCTTTCAAAGGAGATGAATCACCAATTAATGGTTCGGCGTGCATAAACATTTTTAAACTTTTGTATTGACGCATATCAATATTTACATTCTTAAAAACCCCTCTTGAATCTAGTGGATGTAAACCATCTGTTCCCGAAACTCTTAACGACAATGATTTTTCATTTTGTGCAATAGTAGAGTTGCCGTTATATACCTGTTCCTGTACAACACCTGGTGGCATTACATATTTTATAGGGGTTCGCTGACTGTTTTCCAAAATATTTACCGACGAAACTTCAAATTGTGTGGCAGCTAATGAGGGATGGGTTCCGTTTACATCTAATAAGTTACTGTAACTTCTCCACTCTCCTCTCACTAAATCCAAACTCCCAAAACGAACCGTTAGTGGGTTTTGGAAACCTGTCATAAACATTCTCATAAATCGTATAGAGCGAAAATCAGAAATTCCTCCTACTTTACTTTCAGGAATTTGAATAGGAATTTTGTATAAAACCCAATGTGCAGTAAGTGTTGTAGCGTCTGGCAATGTTATGGGTAATCGTCTTTCATCGGCTACATATCTATTGCCTGTGTGCATTTTTGAGGGGTCAATATCAATACTATATTCATAATAGGCATTTATGGTATTCATCGTATTGTCTCTATTAATATCCTCAACATCTGGCACGGTACTATTGCCTCGGTTGTTATTAGTAATATCAACAGGAGAGTTTCCTTGTGTATTATTGTATTTTTTATATCGGTTTAGGATATCTCCAGTAGCGGTTTCAAAATATTCATAGTTATCATTTGCAGGGTCATTGGTACTGCTGTAATTGGTATAGATTCCAGTTTCCTCAACATCATTCAAACCATCAAAACCAATATCTTGTAAAGCACGACTACCTGCATCTGTATCAAAAGCATAGATTAATGATTGTGAGGCTGGCACCTTTCCCCAAGCTGGTGAGGCAATAGTTATTTGATTACTATTTGCCGATGACAATCCGTTTTCGTACTGTTTCTTTCCGTCTTGCAAAACATCTTCAGATATTTCTCCTAAATTAAAAAATATTTTTCCGTTGTTCGTTGGCTTCGGGCTAATGCCATCGTTTTCTACTGTTGGGTCAAGCATCCAGAATTGAATATATTCTACATTAGATTGCTCAAAATTAGTTGAAGTTATGGAACGCATTAATCCACCAAAATTTTTATCTTTTGCCGATGTTGAAAATAAAGGGGCATTGTTATATGGTCCTCTTTCCGTAGGATAATAACTCAAATCTAATGTGCTAACTACGGTAGTTTGTCCTGCTGCTATCTGCTGATTTGGATATAATTCTGAGACAGAAATTCTACGAGTTTCATTTTTTGAAACATCATAAGATCCTTGATAAAAAGTTGGATCAATACTGTACCAATTTATTAATGCTCGTTTAAAACCATAATCCTGATTGGTTGAATTACCTCCAAAATCATCAAATAATTGAGTTTGCGAAGGGTCTTTAATTGGTGTACTTGATAAACTCCAAGATTGTGGTGCTCTCATATCAATATTGGTTTGAGATCCTTCAAAATCATCAACATATATAGTCGATTCGCCATTAAACTTATCTTGATCAGGAGTGTCAGGACTTAGATAAGCGATTTCGCCTTTAAAAGTAAGGTTTGACGGCACATCTGTATCAATATTCGGTAAATGATTTACCATTCTGGTTAGAAATGGAATTTCAGTAGAAAAACTAGTATTTAATCCATAAATAGTATTGTTTACAGACTCTTGTCCATAGGTTGATTTTTGGGTTAATGGTCTTTCAACCATTCTTAAAAAAGTACCGCCTATCATAAATTTATCAGAAAATTTATGTTCAATATTTAATCCGTAAAAGCGTCGGGTTTGTTGTCCAAAAATGGAATTATTCTCTACCGAAACCTGAATTGGTGTGCCTGATGCTTGCAAAGATGGATCAAGTATTTGCACCCGTCCTTGTTGATAATTTACGGTGTAATCTATCCCTTCTGTAAGGGTTCTGCCGCCTGCTGTAACTACAACAGAACCTTTTGGAACATTAACCGCACCAATAGGAATACCGTCTCCTGCACTAGATTTATATTTTCCTTTTAGTTCAAATTTATTTTTAGCAGCATCTTGCAATGCCAGTGTTTGTGTGCCTTTATACATACTTCTGTAAACATATTTGGCTTGATTTGCATTATATGTTGCTGTTGTATAATAATCTTCCGATGGATTTGTTCTTAATTTTTCGAATAAATGTTTTCCAAAAGGTTCAGCTGTTGTAAAAATTATTCTACCATTCTGACTATCAACTGTTAAACCAGGAATGAAGTCGAAAAAACCATCTCCTTTTGGTTGAGGATCATTTGTAGACGAGAGTTTATCCATATTAAAGACATTCAATAAAGGTCTGTTTGAAACTTCATCAATTGGATTTGGAAACGGTGAGGCTAAATTGATGTAATTTAATGGTGATGGATTGCTATAAACAATATTGAATTTAAAATCTTGTGGTTGTAGCTGATAAGCACCTTGTAATTGATAAATATTCTTCATCATTAAATTCCAAAGTGGCTGATCGATATTTGTTAAACTACTTTTAAGCATTTTTAGAATTAAACTCTGTGTGGATGGTACACCTGTAGTAGAAACTTGTGTTGAAGAGATGCCATCGTTTGCAAATTCTCCTACTTGATGAATGATATTGCCTATTGTATATTGATAAGCAACAGCAAGAACTTCATCGTTTGCTAATTTTTGTTGCAATGAAATATATCCTAATTGTGGATGATAGGTAAACTCATTTGCCGTTAATTTTCGAGCATTTTCAAGTTTGGCATAATCTCTACCTTCTTGTGGATTTCCAGTTATAGGATTTCCAGGTATTGCTATTGGAAAACCATTAAAACCGTTCATTACATTTGAAATATCTCTAATATTTGGATTCAGGATTCCTTGTGCAGGAATTGGTGGCGTTGTCGATAAATAATCGGGGTTGTATCTATTGTTTGAGTTATCTGTTGGTTCGTCTATTCCTTTTAAAAAGAATGGAACAATTTGCAACGAATTGCTTCCAATAATTTGATTATCAGGATAATTGGTTTGTTGTGCTTCTCCTAAATCTTGAATAGCCACAATATTTCGCATATTGTTTTCGGTGCTATTAATTCGATTTTGTTTGTTGGTTACCCAAACTTCTATTCGAGTAATTTGTACCCTACTATCAATTACAGGATAACTTTTTAGTGCTTTATCATAATTATTTCTGAAATATTGTGATAAGAAAAAGTGTCGGTCTGCATCGTAATCTAACCCAAAAATATCAAATAATTGAACCGTTCCTCCATTTTCAGAAGTTACGGTTTTTGTTTGTGATTTCTGCTCAGAATAAAGTGCTGTAATGTTTGTATTACCAAATTTGAATTGGGCTTTTACACCAAATAAACTTTGTGCTCCACGAATTAACGAGCTGCTTAAAGGCATACTAATATTTCCAATTTCTATTTTTTGAAGAATATCATCGTTAGTTCCTGATACTGATTTTGGAATATTATCTTTAAAGTTTTTAACCTTATTGATAGCACCTTTTGCATCATCAACACTAACACCTCCAACTTCAATATCTCCAGGATTATATTCTAATTTAAATAAATTCTGAAAAGCAAATGTTGATTGTGTGTCATAATTAAAATTTACCCCTAATCGTGTACCAACTTTTCCTTGCATTCCAAGGGTTATTCTTTGATTAAAGTCAAATGTAGTACTGCTTCTATTTGCTGGCGAAAGTGCTGGATTATCTTGTTGCGTATATCGAATTCCTAAATCAATTTCGACACTACCGCTAGGTTTAATATCAATGGTATTACTCCCAAAAATTGTGGTAAAAAGTCCAGAATTTACATACATTCGTGGAATTAAATTTTTTCGAGCGGCTTCTGTACCTGTTTTTTTGCCGTCCATTGCATCTAATTTTTTCTTGAAATAATAATGAACAGCCTCTTTCAAAAGCTTTCTTTGATACTCTTCAGGGGTAAGCATAATGGGATAATTTACCGCCAAACCACTAATTGTACTGGTAAAAATGTATCGGTTTGTGGTTGGATCGAAAGTATATAACTCTACAATAGATGGTGGGTTGTCGAGTATCATTTTTCCTCTATTATATCCCAAAGTATCTCGAACAACAGCAGTAGAATCAACCTGTGCAGTAATATTTAATGAGAAAAAAAATAGTACAAAAAAGACAATTAATTTTATAATAAAGGTATCCGCTTGTTTATGAATTGATTTCAAATGCTATAATTTTTAAATGTTTTTTGGTCTTGATATGTATAACTTACAAAAATAGTATTTTTAAAATTACAATTTGTTCTAAAAATGTTAAATTTTTACTACTTAACCGAATTTTTAAGGTGGGTTCTATAAATTAGCTGATAGCTATTTTTGGAATTATTTTGAATGGATTTTTTCTTCCTTTTTGTTCAAATATGCCCATATTTGAACAGAAAGATGGGAAAAAGATGCCAAATGTAAATTCACTGAACACCGCTGACAAATAAATACAAAGTGAAGTAAAATAAAACAAAAAGAGCATCAGTAAAAAAAAAATACAAAAAAACTAATTTATAGAACCCACCTTAAACTAATCCTATAACAGCATTCTTTTAAATTTATTGCTTTTTTTCTTTTAAATTTATTGCTTTTTCAATAATCATTCAGTAATTATAAAAATCTTAATAGTATTTTAGTTTTCTAAAATTAAAATTTCAACCCTTCGATTGGCTTGTGCTTCGTGTTCGTTTTTTTCAGGAATTGAAAAAATTGGCAAACTCCCTCCAAAACCTTTGTAGGATAGTCGGCTTTTATCAATACCATTATAGATTAAAAATTTTGTAATGGCTTTGGCTCTTTCTGTGGATAAATTTTGTTTATCCTTTGAATTACAACATAAATGACCTTGTATTTCGAGTTTTAGTTTTAAATTATGTTGCATCACAAATAATAATTCATACAATTTTCCTCTAGATTCATTAACGATCGCGAAAGTATTTATTACAAAATTAATATTTTCTAATTTTAATTTTTCGCCAGTTTTTGCTTCGTCAATTTTGTGCATAAAAACAGTATCCATAACAAATTCTGATTTTGTTCCATCTGGATTTTCAAAAACAGTTTTTTCAGGATATTTAATAGGTTTGGGCTTTACATTTTTTGATAGAATTGTTATGATTTCTGGTTTTTTTATACCAATAATTTCGTTCTCTCTACTAAAATCTTTTGGGAAAATATAAAATAAAGAAACCTTTCTGTTTTGGGATTTAATTTTTGATAATTGATGCAACTCCCCAAAACTGTGTGTTTTAAAATCATCTCTAAATTTGATTTTTGATTTAATTAGATTAAATACAAAATTTATTCGTTTTTTAGACAAAGTATCATTCAAAATGGTTGTGCCGTCTTCATCACAAAAACCATTTACTCCAATAATTTTAACATCTTTATTTGCTGATAACCATTTATTTAGCCTGCTTATTTCAGTTTTTTTTAATTCAAATTTATTACTATCAAAATAAACTGAAAACTGATCTTGTGCAAATAATTTTGAGATTAAAAAAAAGACTATTATCGTTAGTTTTATTTTCATATTTGAATCAAATTGAATACGAAAATAAGACAATTTATTTTAAAAATCAATAATTTTAGAAAAATAAAAAAATGAGTGCAATTCAATATCGAGCTCATTATTATTAAAATTAATTATAAATTTGTCTAAACTTTTAGGACAGTATATATTCAGGGTGGCTTTTTTGTTTTATTAATGTTCTAAAAATGATATAATTTCGTCAAATACTTTCTTATTGTTTAGACCATGTCCGAAACCTTTTGTCTGTAAAAACAAGCCGTTTTTTAACGATATATGTATTTTTTTTCCTTCGTTTATTGATACAATTCTATCATGTAAATCGTGTATAACAAGTGTTTTTGTGGTAATTTTTTTTGCAAAGTTCTTAGCCGAAAACTCATCTATTTTCATTTTGATTAGTTGTTCTGATAATCTTTCGAGTGCTTTTCTTGTTCTAAAATTCAAACTTAGAAGATTGCAGTAATTATCTAACATTAATTGTAAATCAGATGGAGCTCCGAGTAAAATAATTTTATCTAAATTACTATTTTGATGTAAATATTGATAATACAAACAGGCAAATCCACCTATTGAATGCCCAATTATTATGTTTGGATTATATTTTTCTGTTAATTTTTCAATAAATGTTACATATTTAGGCACATTAAATTCTTTCCCAAATGAATTTCCGTGTGCAGGAGCATCAATAGCAATGATAGTTTTGCCTGTTTTTTTTAAATCAGGTAACATTTTTTTCCATCGAGAGGCATTACTTTCCCAACCATGAATTAACAAGATTATTTCAGAACTACCAGCCCAAATATAGGTTTGACAGAAATTATCACCTATGAAAATTTGCTCTTTTTTTGCGTTTTTTAAAACCTCTGGAAATTTATGCGTCTTTATTTTTCCTTTTCTAGGTTTACTAAATATTTGATAGGCTTTTTTTGCGGCTACTTGGCTTGAAAAAACACTAATCGCATTGATATACAAACCAATAGACTTTGTAAGTACAAAATATTTTATGTTTTCTATTTTCAAGTTTTTATTTTTTGACTAAAAAAAATCTCGAAATTTTCGAGATTTTTAATTTTTTATTTAGATTGTTTCAAATAATCTATCCATTTTCTCTTTTTCTTCTTCAGCTAATACAGCATCTACTAATATTCGTCCTGAATGCTCATCAATAATAATCTTTTTTCTTGCAGCAATTTCTACTTGTGTTTGTGGCGGAATTGTGAAGAAAGATCCTGCTGATGCACCTCTTTCTATAGAAACAACTGCTAAACCGTTTCTAACACTTGAACGAATTCGTTTATAAGCTGCTAACAATCGAGGTTCAATCATTGCTTCAAATTCAAGAGATTTTTGAGTTAAAAATGTTTCTTCCTTTTCAGTTTCTGACATTATATCGCTCAATTCTGCTTTTTTATGCTTCAAATGATTTGTTTTTTGATCTAATTTTTCTTTAGAATCTGCAATAACTTGTTTTTTATGCTCCATCGTGGCTTTCATTTCCTTGATGTGCTTTTCAGTTAATTGAATTTCAAGTTCTTGAAATTCAATTTCCTTTGTTAGGGAATTAAATTCTCTGTTATTACGAACCGTTTCTTGTTGTTTTATATATCTTTTCATAGCTTCTTGATGACTCTCAATAGCATTTTTCTTTGCTTTAAGTTGGTCTTCCATATTCGTCAAATCGTTGCTCAATTTTTCAGCACGAGCTGACAATCCTGCTACTTCGTCCTCAAGATCTTCAACCTCAAGAGGCAATTCGCCACGAACATTACGAATTTCATCAATTTTAGAGTCAACTAATTGTAAATCATAAATTGCTCTTAATTTTTCCTCAACGGTTAATTCTTTTGTAGTTGTCATAATATTTATAGGTACTTAATCGGATTTGTATTTATTTCTGATAAAATAATATTGCCTTTCAGCAAATTTGGTGCAAAATTAGTGATTTTTTTCGTAAGAAAATCAACAATATAGTTTTTTGTGTATCGTTCGCTCTCAAAATGTCCAATATCTGCCAAAACTATTTGATTTTCAGCTTCATAGAATTGATGATATTTTAAGTCCGCAGTTAAAAAAACATCCGCACCTGCTAAAATTGCATTTTTTATGGCAAAACTGCCCGAACCTCCTAATACAGCTACTTTTTTTATTGGTTTTTCTAACAATTCTGAATGCCTAATTCCGCCACAACTCATCTTTTGTTTCACAAATAAGAGAAAATCTTTTGCAGTCATTTCAGTTTCTAATTCTCCAATCATTCCCAAACCAATATCTTGATGTTCATTTTGTAAATCATATACTTCGTATGCTATTTCTTCATATATATGATTAGAAAACAGCGCTTTAAGTATTTTTGTTTCTAAATGTTTTTCAAAAATAACTTCAATTTTTATTTCATCTGTGGTTGTTAGCTCTGCTTTTTTTCCAACTACTGGATGGCTGTTTTCGTTACCCTGATAAGTTGAAAATCCAACCGAATTAAAACTACAATTATAATAATTTCCTATCATTCCTGCACCAGCATCGTGCAAAGCATTTCTTAACTGATTGGCGTTTTCTGGAACTGTATAAGTAATTAATTTTTTTATAAAATTTTTCTTTGGAATTAATATTTTCGTGTTTTGCAACCCTATCGCCTCACAAAATACTTTATTAACTCCTTGATTATGATTGTCTAATGCTGTGTGAATGGCATAAATAGCAATGTCATTTTTAATGGCTTTTATAATTGATTTTTCAACATAATTCTTACCATTGATTTTATTCAATCCAGAAAAAACAATGGGGTGAAAACTAACAATTAAGTTGCATTTTTTTGTAATTGCCTCATTAACAACACTTTCTAAAGCATCGTGGCAAACTAAAATCCCTTTGCAAATTTCGTTTTGATTGCCAACAATTAGTCCTACATTGTCAAAATCTTCTGCATAATCAAGTGGTGCCATTTGATTAAGAACTTTTATTATTTCTTTTATCTTCATTTTTTTATATAAATAAGTTGCAAATATAATTTTTAAGAATTTATTTTTGATTTTTATTTTATATCTTCAAAAAAATATTAGTTTTACAAAAAGATACCATATTTAAAATTATTAAAATAATGATTACAAATTCAAAAGGGAAATTATATCTTATACCAACCACATTAGGCGAAGGCAACGAATTAGATGTTTTGCCACAAAGTATTAATAAAACAATAGATTTTATTGACATCTTTATTGTAGAAAATGAAAAAACAGCTAGAAAATTTATCAAGCTTATAAATCCTAACAAGATTCAAGCGAGTTTAAAATTATTTTCATTAAACAAACATACGGAAATTAGTGAGCATAATAAAATGATTCAACCTTGTTTGGAAGGCAAAAATATTGGTTTGATGAGTGAGGCAGGTTGTCCTGCTATTGCCGATCCAGGTGCTGTAATTGTAAAGTTAGCCCATGAAAAAGGGATTCAAGTATTACCATTGGTTGGACCTTCATCAATATTATTAGCGATGATGGCATCTGGAATGAATGGTCAAAATTTTGCTTTTAATGGGTATATTCCTATTGATAAATCTGAAAAAAGAACTGTTTTGAAGAATTTAGAGAAATTATCTCAAGATAAGAATCAGTCTCAAATTTTTATTGAAACTCCTTATCGAAATAATAAAATGCTGGAAGATATTCTACAAGCCTTACAACCAAACACACATTTATGTGTTGCAGCAGATGTTACATTACCAACAGAATACATAAAAACAATGCGAGTTATTGATTGGAAAAAGGCTGTTGTGGATTTGCATAACAAACCTGCAATTTTTATTATTCATAAGTTTTAAATTGCTCTCTATTTTTTAGTGAGTTACTTTTGCATTTTTGTCGGCTTTTATGTTTTTAGTTTCATAGCCACCAAATTTTTTCATATATGATTTTACAGAAGTACCATATTGATCTTTAGATTGTTTTGAACCGTTTGAGTTTAAGAATTTTTTTACAGAACCTGGACCTCCTAGATGAGCGGCTGCTAAAATTCCTGATTCGGTAACTTTAACACCGCTAATAATTTTACCAGAATATTTTCTTATTTCATTTTTAAGTTCTGATTTGTTTCTTTTAATAAGTGTTACAAAAGCTTTTTCTTGTAGTTTTGGATTACTTAAAAATGCCGAACTATCATGAATGCCAACAGTTTTTAGGGTAGAAGAACCAAATTGATATTTCCCCATATAACCTAATGTATTTACTTTTGAGTAATGTCCATTTGATTCTTTAAAACCAACTGCTTCTTTAAATGCGATAAAAAATTTACCTGTAAATGGTATGGCAGATGGAATATAGGGAGTTTCATCTATAGATGGAAAAGAATATTCTAAATCTTCATTTTGAGATTCTAAAACAATATTGTGTGAAATATTAACGGCTTTAAATGCAAAACTTAAATAACCAACTATAACCACCAAACTAGTATAAAATATCCATTTTTTAATCATAAATCTTGTTTTATCTAATGCCTATCACACAATAGAATTTATACTTTGCAAAGATACAACAAACTGTATTGCAAAATGTTAAAATTATACTAAAATAGAAGTAATGACATTTAATTGCTCCAAAATCCGTAAATTCTGCTGTTTGTGCAGGAATTTTAATTGTTACTGCTATAAAACTTGGTTAGGAAATAATTACAATATTTTGGTTTGTGTTTAAAATATCCGATGGTTTATACCAATTATACATATAAAAGAAAATAATATTTTTCAGAATATAAAGTGTTTGAAAATAAAATACCGTTAGCGTCTAAAATATTAAAATTTAAGATGCTAACGGTGTATTTTTATAGAAAATTAATACTAATTTTCTAATTTATCTCGCATATTTTGTATGTAAGCTGCTTTTTGAAATTTCATTCTGTTTGTAACAGATGGTTTTATAAAAGCTGTTCTTGCTCTTAATTGACGAACAGTTCCTGTTTTGTCAAATTTTCGTTTGTAGCGTTTTAATGCTCTATCGATATTTTCTCCGTCTTTAATTGGTATAATTAACATAATTTTAGCACCCCCTTTCGTTAGTTTGCAAAAGTAATTAAAATTATCTAATTTTAATTATAAAATACAAATTATTTTTTAAATTGATTTACAAAACCAATTTTTCTTCTTGTCGTTTCGGGTTTAGGCAAACTAGCTTCTTCTGTTTTTATTGATGGTTCAATCAATATATTTAACTCTTTTATTTCAGAATCTGTTAAATTTCGATATCTCCCAACGGGTAAATCTAATGAAATATTAATAATTCTAATCCGTTTTAGTGCAACAACATCATAGCCTAAATAGTCGCACATTCTTCGTATCTGCCGATTGAGTCCTTGTGTTAAAATGATTTTGAAATTATATTTGCTAATTTGTTCGACCTTACATTTTCTGGTAATAGTGTCTAATATTGGCACACCATTTTTCATCTTTTCTATAAAATGTTCTGTAATTGGTCTGTTTACGGTTACTGTATATTCTTTTTCATGATTATTTCTGGCTCGCAAGATTTTGTTTACAATATCACCGTCATTGGTCATAAAAATTAAACCTTCGCTAGCCTTATCGAGCCTCCCTATTGGAAATATTCGTGTTGGATAGTTTATATAATCTACAATATTATTGTGAACATCAAGGTTTGTTGTACATTCTATTCCAACTGGTTTGTTAAAGGCAAGATAGATTGGTTTTTCGGTTTTCTCTCTAATTAGTTTTCCGCTAATTCTAACTTCATCTTTAATAGATACTTTTGTACCTAATTCTGGAATTACACCATTTATTGTAACTTTTCCTTCTTCAATATATTTATCCGCTTCACGCCTAGAACAGAAACCGGTCTCGGCAATAAATTTATTAAGTCTTTTGAAGGTTTCTTCCATGTGAAAATTTGATTATTAATTAAATCAGTTTTTCAATAATCATTTCTTCAGTAATTCCTTCGGCATCTGCTTTGTAATTTTTAATAATACGATGGCGTAAAATACCAACTGCAACTGCTTTTACATCTTCAATATCTGGCGAAAATTTTCCGTTAAAAGCCGCATTTGCTTTTGCTGCCAAAATTAGATTCTGCGAGGCTCTTGGTCCTGCTCCCCAGTCTAAATAATTACTGATATAATCATTTGATAATGCGTTATTTGGTCTGGTTTTGCTAACTAATGTTACGGCATATTCAATTACATTATCTGCAACTGGGATTCTTCTAATTAATTGCTGAAAATCAATTATTTCTTGTGCTGTAAATAAGGCATTTATAGTTTGTTTGTTATCCGAAGTTGTACTTTTTACTACTAGAACCTCTTCAAGATATGTTGGGTAATCTAATTTTATGGCAAACATAAATCGGTCTAATTGAGCTTCTGGCAAAGGGTAGGTTCCTTCTTGTTCAATCGGGTTTTGAGTTGCTAAAACAAAATAGGGTAAATCTAATTTATAGTTCTGACCTGCAATAGTTACGGCTCGTTCTTGCATTGCTTCGAGCAAGGCAGCTTGTGTTTTTGGAGGAGTTCTATTGATTTCATCGGCTAAAATAATGTTAGAAAATATAGGTCCTTTAATAAATTTAAAATTTCTATTTTCGTCTAGAATTTCACTTCCTAAAATATCTGATGGCATCAAATCTGGGGTGAACTGAATGCGTTTAAAATTTAAACCTAATGCTTGTGCTATTGTATTGACCATTAGGGTTTTTGCTAACCCTGGTACTCCTACTAAAAGGGCATGTCCTCCAGAAAAAATACTCAACAAAATTTGATCTACCACGGCATCTTGTCCAACTATAATTTTGGAAATTTCTTTTTTAAGTTCAAGTCTTTTCTGAACTAAATTATTTATTGCAGCTACATCAGACATATTTAGTTGTGAGTTTTTAATTCTCAATTTTTAATTCTCAATTATTTTTTTTTAACCAATTATTTGTGAAATCGCAGTTTTGATAATCTGAATTTATTTTGATATATGTTTCTTTAATTTTTTCTTCTGTCCATTTTGCAATCGCTTTTATCTGCTTTTCTTTCATTGCCAATTCTTTAATTTTGATATAATCTTTTGCGTAATCAGCTATGTGCTGGTCAATTCTATTGGTAACGGTAATAATTTTGTATTTTTTATTGCCTTTTTGGTCTTCGTCAATAAATGGAGAGGATACTTCGGAACTTTTCAAATTAGAAACTTCGGCATATAGGTTTGGATCCATTTTTGTTAATTCAAAACGAGTGTCTTGTGTTTTTGGGTTGATTAAAAGCCCTCCATTGGTACGGGTTTCTTTTTCGTCTGACATTGTTCTGGCGGCATCTGCAAATGAAATTTCTTTGTCGTCAATTCTTTTTTTGATTAACTTTATTTTTTCTTTCGCCTCGTCCATTGCTGTTTGCGAAACTCTTGGGGTTAATAAAATATGACGCAATTCTACTTCTTGTCCTCTAATTTTTTCTACCATTATTATATGATAGCCAAAATCGGTTTCAAAAGGTTCGGATATTTCGCCTTCCGCTAATGAAAAAGCTACATCTTTAAATTCTTTTACAAATGGTGTTTTTCTGTTCATTTTATAGTATCCGCCATTTGACCGAGAACCTGGATCTTGTGTGTAAAGCACTGCTTTGGTTGCAAAACTCGCCCCTTCCATAACTTCTTTTTTGAAACCTTTTAGCTTGTCAATTACCGCTTGTTTATCTTCCTGATTAATTTTTGGAGTAACTATAATTTGAGCTACTTCTAACTCTGCACCAAATTGTGGCAATTCATTTTGAGGAATTTTCTTAAAAAATACTCTTACCTCTTCTGGTGTGATTTCAACTGCATCAATAATTTTTTTCTGCATTTCAGAGGTTAATTTATTTTCTTTTAAAATGTCAAAAAAGTAAGATTTAAAATCTTCTTCGTTTTCCTTTCTATAATATTTTAAAACCTTTTCCATCGAGCCAATATTTTCTACTAAATAATTAACTCTTTCGTTCATTAAGCCTTTAATTTCAGCGTCAGAAACCACAATACTATCTTGTATCGCCTGATGTGCATATAATTTATCTTCTAAAAGTTTGCCTAACATTTGACATCTTGTAATATCTTTTATTGAATTTCCTTGACTCGAAATTTCAATAAATGCTTTGTCAATATCAGAATCCAAAATCATATAATCGCCTACATTAGCAACAATTCCATCAATTTTTTGTCTCTTAGGTTGTTTTGTTTCTATTGCTGTTGTAACCGCAGGCTCTTTGATGATTTCTTGTGCATTAGTTACATAAGTTGCAAAAATTGAGCAAATAGTTAGAAAAATTTTTTTTTGTAAGTACTTCATTTTTAAGTGTTTATTGTCTTTTGTTATTCATTTATTTGTACAATATCATCTGTAATTTTACGATGATGTTTATTCTATTTGCCAGCCAACAGTTGCTACAGAAACAGTTCTATTTTTTTTTAAAAACTTAGAATTTTTGCTTCGAGATCAATAACAACTTTGTCTAATTTTGATATTTCTATAACTAAGTTTTAATTTTTCTTCCAACTTCCTTTCTCCCAACTATGTGTTATTTCTGCTTAATTTCCTTCTTTATTTTGTCAAAAACTTCATTATTTACTTTAACATTGTATTGTGCTTTTAGATTTGAAATCCAATTTTCTTCTAAAAACTGTTGATAATCATTAATCGCCTTTCCTTTACAATCTTCTAATGATTTTGTTCCTGCTGGCAAAACTTTATTAACTTTAGATACAAAATAATATTCTCCATTTTTTGTAACATCTGAAATTCCTTCTTTCATTTTTGTTCCTTTCGGAATACTATTACTGCCTTCTTCATAAACTCCGTTACTCACCATTACATTTATAATGTCTTTGGTATTTAATTCAATTTTAATCTCCTTAATAGTTTTACCATCTTTAAACATTTTTTGTGCTTTTTTTAGTATTTCTTCACTTGTTGAGGAACAAATTTCGATATCTAAACGAGATTTCCAGATGTATTTTGTTTTGTTTAAATCGTAGAATTTTTTCAACCCAATGGTATCTATTTTTGATTTCTCCCAAATTTCTTTCTCCATCAAATCAAACAATAACAAACCATCACGATATTCTTCCATAATATTGTTAAATTCTGGAAATTCATTTTCAAGATTGTTATTATAATAGGTATTCATTTTTTCATCAACAAAAGATTGATACATTTTATCCAATAATTTATTGATTGGTTTTACTGAACTTCCTAATTTTTGCATACTATTTATGTATGTCAAAAATGAATATCCTGAATTTTGCTTAGCATCAATTAACACTAAATTACCATCGTAATTTGATTTATCTGTAGGTATTTCCCATTTGTTTTCATAAAAATCATTTGTAACGGCTTTTTGAACATTGGCATACATTTTTTCGTCTCGTTTTACTATATATTTAATTCTCAATTTTCCTGATAATGAAGCAGCTACAAGTTTTGATCTTTCGTCTTTTTCAATTTTCTTCTCTAATTCAGTTTTCATATCTTCCAGTGATTTTACTGGATATTTGTCAATTAATTTTGCAATATGCCAACCGAATTGTGTTTTGAATGGTTTTGAAACTGGATTTTCTTTTGTTAATGAAAATGACATTTCCTCAAATTCCGTCGAACTTAATTGTCCAGCACCAAATCTTTGTAGCAATCCGCCTTTCGGTCCAGAGGCTTTATCTTCTGAATATGTTCTTGCTAATGCTTCGAAATTCTCGCCTTGTTGCCATTTTTTATAAATATCATTAATTGTACTTTCTGCTTTGTCGTTGTTTTCTTTGTTATCAACGGCTGGTTTCAAAACCATAATATGCTCTGTCAATAAATCGCCCCTATTATCCCGAGTATCAACTACTTTTATGATATGATAGCCAAAACGAGTTCTGATTATTTTTGAAACCTCTCCTTTTTTTGTATGATAAGCCGCATTTTCAAAAGGATAAACCATTCTGAATGCTGAAAAATATCCTAAATCTCCTTTGTTTTCTTTAGCAGATGGATCTTGTGAAAATTGTTGTGCCAAAGTACCAAAATCTTCTCCGTTTATTACTCTTTGCTGCAAATCTTTAATTACTTTATAGGTTTTTAAAGTGTCTTCTGGAGTTGCATTTTCATCGCAATTAATTAGGAGATGCGAAGCTTTTATTTCTTTCACCACCCTATTATATGCCTCCTGCACCAATTCATTGGTTACTTTTGAATCGGTTAAATAATTTTTAGATAATTGTGTTCGATAACCTTTTAGTTCGGTTTTATATTTTTCAGAATTTTGTAATCCTAAATCATTGGCTTTTACAATTTTTAGTTTGTAACCAATATACAGTTCTAAATATTTTTGCAAATCTTTTTGAGATTCATCTTTAACTAATTCAATGTTTTTGTTATACACTCTTGCAAATTCATCGGTATAAAATGGTTTGTCATTAATAGTAAACAATACTTCTTTTGTTGCTTTTTGTGCATAAGTAATTAAATTTGAAGCCATTAAAACTCCGAGTAGTAAATGTTTAATTTTCATATAGTTATAATATTTATTATTTTATTAAAAGTTTAGAATGCTCTATTCTTTGTTTGTTTAAAAAAACTATGTTAATTTATTTTCTTATTGCTAAAACAAAACTTTATATGTTTTATACAATCTACAAAAGTAAAAAATCAAATCCATTAAACAAGTAATGTGTGATTTATTAACAAAATTTTATAAATTTTATTTTGTGTGTTTTACAACGATATATTTAAAAATAACTAAATTGTCTTAAATTCTTTCTAAAATAAAATTCACTCTATTTTCAACAGTATCTCTTGGAACTTCAACAATATTATATCCATATTTTTGATAGGTTTTCATCAAATAATGATATATTTCTACGGCTTGATTATAATCTTCATATCTTTCATTATCAGATATATATATATCTTCCCAAGGTGGTAATACAAATATTTTAGAGTAAACATTTTCTTTACATGCTTGATGAAAATAATCAGGAAAATGATCTCCAATAAATTCCATATAAGCCAAAACATCTGGAATGCCACGGTCTAAAAATACAATTTGATGACTTTCTTTTTGAGCGTCTTGATATTGTTTTATTCTTCCTTGCAACAATAATTCACTAAATAATATTGGATTTTCAAGAAATAATTGGTCGGTTCCGTTCTTTTTTGCCTCAAGCGTTACATCTCTAGAAATTTCAGGATAACAACAATAACCTTTTTCAAGTAATTTATTAATAATTGTAGATTTTCCAGCACCTGGACCACCAATAAGCGTAATAATTTGTTTTTCCATAATTGATAAAAATTCAGGGCGAAAATAGTTAAAGTTATTGGATTTATAAAAAATGTGGATTGTAAATTATAAATTATGAATTTCAAACCTTATATTTGCAATAAATTAGACTTTTTAATGGACGAAAATCAAGAAAAAAAAGTTACCGATTTTTATGAAAGATTAAAAATGGAACTTGATAACAGCAACACATGGCCTGCTGAATATCTATTCAAATTTATTGTGCCAACGGTTGAAAATAATGTTCAATTTGTTGAAGATTGTTTTGACAATATGGGTGCAGTAATTAGAACTACACAATCCAAAACTGCCAAATTTACAAGCATATCCGTTGATGTTACTATGCAAAATGCAACTGAAATTATCAAGAAATACAAAACTGTTTCTGTAATAAAAGGAATCGTTTCCCTATAAAATATGAGTTTACAATATACCAAAGAAATTGCCAACGATGTTGTATTTAATTTAGAATACAACTCTGAAAGACCGCATCTTATTATTCCAGAATATGGACGGCATTTACAAAAATTGATTGACCAAGCAGTTGCTGTTGAAGATGAAATTGAGCGAAATAAATTAGCAAAATACATCATTCAAGTAATGGGAAGTTTAAATCCACATTTAAGAGATGTGCCTGATTTTCAGCACAAATTATGGGATCAACTGTTTATAATGTCCGATTTTAAACTTGAAGTCAATTCACCATATCCTATTCCATCTCGAGCCGTTTTGCAGATGAAACCCGAGGTTTTAAAATATCCTCAAAATTTTCCAAAATATCGTTTTTATGGCAACAACATCAAATATATGATAGATGTTGCTAATAAATGGGAAGATGGTGAGTTGAAAAATGGTTTGGTAAAAGTAATTGCCAATCACATGAAGAAATCCTATTTAAGTTGGAATAAAGACACTGTTACCGACGAAGTTATTTTTGAACATTTATATGAATTATCAGACGGAAAATTAAATTTAAAACAAAGTAGCGAATCGTTATTAAAAACCGATGACCTGATGCGAACCAACAAACGGGTTTCAAACAAGATAAACCCCGTTGGACAGCCAAAAATTGCACCAAATAAAAATGTGAAAAAAGGTATGATTTTTATTAAAAACAATAAAAAACAATTGTAATTCTGTGAATTATTAATTTCATTTAAAAGTAATTCGTAATTTGTAATTTGTAATTAAAAACTATGGGAACATTTAAAATAGAAGGCGGTATTAGCCTAAAAGGTGATATACATCCACAGGGTGCTAAAAACGAGGCTTTACAGGTATTGTGTCCGTGTTTATTAACTTCAGAAAAAGTTAGGATTACTAATATTCCAGACATTATTGATGTTAATAAATTGATAGTACTGTTAGGTAATTTGGGTGTAAAAATTCAAAAGAATGGTGTTGGCGATTATACCTTTCAGGCCGACGAAGTGAATATTGATTACTTAAAAACCGAAGCTTTTAAAAAAGAAGGTGGTTCATTGCGAGGTTCTATAATGATTATCGGACCGCTTTTGGCACGATTTGGCTGTGGATACATCCCAAAACCAGGCGGAGATAAAATTGGAAGAAGACGATTAGATACTCATTTTGAAGGCTTTATAAACCTTGGTGCAAAATTCAGATATGAAAGAGAAGATCATTTTTATGGAGTAGAAATTGAGGGTAGATTAAAAGGTGCTTATATGCTTTTGGACGAAGCATCGGTAACAGGAACTGCAAATATTGTAATGGCGGCTGTACTTGCTGAAGGAAGAACAACAATTTATAACGCTGCTTGCGAACCATATTTGCAACAGTTATGCAAAATGCTCAACTCGATGGGTGCAAAAATTACTGGAGTAGGTTCTAATTTATTAACTATTGAAGGGGTGGAATATTTAGGAGGATGTGAGCATAAAATACTTCCTGATATGATAGAAATTGGTTCTTGGATTGGATTGGCTGCTATGACCCAAAGTGAAATTACTATCAAAAATGTATCTTGGGAGAACCTCGGAATTATTCCAAATACTTTCAGAAAACTAGGTATTACTCTCGAAAGAAAGGGAGATGATATTTATATTCCAGCACATAAAAGTGGCTATGAGATTAAAACCGATATTGATGGTTCAATTCTTACAATTGCCGATGCTCCCTGGCCTGGATTAACACCTGATTTGCTAAGTATTATTTTAGTAGTTGCCACACAAGCCAAAGGTGATGTCTTAATTCATCAAAAAATGTTTGAAAGCAGGTTGTTTTTTGTTGATAAATTGATTGATATGGGAGCAAAAATAATGCTTTGCGACCCACACCGAGCAGTGGTAATGGGACACAATTTTAAATCCCAATTAAAAGCTACAACAATGAGTTCGCCTGATATTAGAGCAGGAATTTCATTATTAATAGCTGCATTGTCGGCAAAAGGAACTTCTACCATTCAAAATATTGAGCAAATTGACAGAGGCTATGAAAAAATAGACGATAGATTGAGAGCTATTGGTGCAAATATTGTAAGAATTTAGAAGATGAAAAAAGCTATTTTTCCAGGTTCGTTTGACCCTATAACGCTTGGACATTATGATATTATTAAAAGAAGCATTCCACTTTTTGATGAAATTATTGTGGCTATTGGTATCAATGCCGACAAAAAATATATGTTTTCGCTTGAAGATAGAAAACGATTTATTGAAGACGCTTTTGTTGATGAACCATCGGTAAAAGTAATTACTTATGAAGGCTTAACGATTGATTTATGTAAAAAAAATGATGCAAAATTCATATTGCGAGGCTTGAGAAACCCCGCTGATTTTGAATTTGAAAAAGCCATTGCACATACTAACAGACGATTGTCTAAAATCGAAACAGTTTTTCTTCTAACTGCTGCTAAAACATCTTATATCAGTTCGAGTATTGTTCGAGATGTTATCAGAAATGGTGGCGAATATGAAATGTTAGTACCTGATTCTGTACGGATTAAAATAGAATGAGCCGTTTTTAGAAATTAAATATGAAAAATAAACAAGAAATAAACCATATATTTACCAAAAATTAA
>DYPB01000135.1 GCA_020720185.1 Flavobacterium psychrophilum
AAACTATAAATATGAAGGAAATAATCATAATTTATCTTTTGAGTATTTCTTCATTCTCTTAAACTTCAAAATATATCAATTCAAAGAACATTCGGATTTTTGTTGCTGAAAAATTCACAAGATTTTCAGATGATTATTGGTTTGTAGTTACCAGACAGGATGGAAAGGTTTATCAATATCATTTTGAAAAATTAACACCCCTAAATATTTCTATCAAACGCTCCACATCAATCCCACAAATTTTTTGTAACTCATCTATTGTTCCTTGTTCAATAAAATTATCTGGAATTCCTATCGTTTTTATGTTTTTATAATATTTGTTTTTTGAGGCAAATTCTGTTATCGCCGACCCAAATCCGCCTATTATTGTACCTTCTTCAACAGTAATTATGTTATTAAACTGATTAAAAATTTGATGTAATAATTTTTCGTCGAGTGGTTTTATAAATCCGAAATTATAATGTGCAATTTCATTATTTTTTGTTTTATTTAAAGCTAAAATTACATTATTTCCTATAGTCCCTGTTGATAAAACGGCGGTTTTTGTACCAGATTTTAAACAAGTTGCCTTGCCTATTTCAATCTTATTATAATTACCAAAATGATTATCTTTCCAATCAGGTACTACTCCCCTACCTCGTGGATAACGAATTGCAATAGGTTGGTTTAATGTTAGTTGTGCGGTATAAAGTATATTTTGTAAATCAATTTCATTAATTGGAGCATAAATAATCATATTGGGAATGCACCGCAAATATGCCAAATCATAAACACCGTGATGGGTTGCACCATCTTCGCCCACTAATCCTGCTCTATCTAAACAAAAAATGACTGGTAAATTTTGTAATGCCACATCGTGAATAATTTGATCATAAGCTCGTTGCAAAAATGTGGAATAAATATTGCAATATACAATCATTCCTTGTGTTGCCATTCCTGCTGCGAGTGTTACGGCGTGTTGTTCTGCAATTCCTACATCAAAAGCTCTATTTGGCAGCTCGTCCATCATTATTTTTAATGAACTTCCTGTTGGCATTGCTGGAGTAATTCCTATTATTTTTTGATTTTTCTTGGCCAAATCTAGAATTGTTAAACCAAAAACGATTTGGTATTTTGGAGCTAAATTTTCCTCGTTTTTAATATAAATATCGCCCGTAATGGCATCAAATTTTCCTGGTGCATGATATTTTACTTGGTCATTTTCTGCTTGTTGCAAACCCTTTCCTTTTGTGGTAATTATATGTAAAAACTTTACTCCTTTAACTTTTTTTAATCGTTCTAATTCGTTGATTAATAATATTATATCATGCCCATCTATGGGACCTGAATAATCAAAATTTAGTGATTGAAAGATGTTGTTTTGGGCTGAATTTTTATTTTCTTTAATTGAAGTTAAATAATTTTTCAACGCTCCAACCGAAGGGTCAATTCCGATGGCATTATCATTTAAAATAACTAATAAATTAGCATTAGTTACCCCCGCATGATTGAGTCCTTCAAAAGCCATTCCGCTTGCAATAGAAGCATCTCCAACAATGGCAATATGGTTTTTATTAAAATCTCCTTTTAAATTTGAGGCAAGAGCCATCCCTAAAGCGGCTGATATTGCTGTTGAGGAATGTCCAACCCCAAAACTATCATAGTTACTTTCGGCTCTTTTCGGAAATCCTGAAATTCCGTTTAACTGCCTGTTGGTGTCAAAATTGTCTCGTCGTCCTGTTAAAATTTTATGAGGATAGGCTTGATGACCTACATCCCAAACTAACAAATCATTAGGAGTATCAAATACATAATGTAAGGCTATTGTTAGTTCTACAACACCCAAACTAGCTCCTAAATGTCCTTCTTTTGTGGCAACAATATTTATTATAAAAGTTCGTAATTCTTGAGCAAGTTGTGATAATTGCAAAGGGTTTAATTTTCGCAAATCGGCTGGAGTGTTAATGTTTTGTAGTAAATTTTGAGACATTAATGATTTTTCTTTTTTTGAATTATATCTTATATTAGAAATCAGTTTTGAACTTTGCCAAAGGTATATAAAAACAATAAAAAAACCATCAAACAAATTGCTTGATGGCTTTTATAACTTTTACTTTGTTAAAAAAGTAATCTAAAAAGACTATTTATTATTTAAAAACGAATTTAATCCTAAAAAATAGGGTGTTTTAGGCGTTCTTTAAATTAATAATTTCTTGTGCCGTAAGCATCCTCCAATTTCCACGAGGCAGATTCTTTTTTGTTAATCCTGCAAATGCCACACGGTCAATTTTTAGAACATCGTATTTAAAAAGTTCAAAAATCGCACGAACTACTTTAACATTTGCGGTGCGAAGTTGTAATCCAATTTCAGTTTTTGGTTCATTATCAATGTAACTAATATCTTCAACAAACAATCTATGTTCATCAATAGTTACACCCGATTTTATTTTTTCGAAATCTTCGTATTTTAAATTTTTATCTAATGAAACTTGATATATTTTTGTTGATTTTTGATTAGGCAATGTAAATTTTCTAATCATATCTGTATCATTTGTGAACAATAAAAGCCCCGTTGTATTTTTATCCATCCGACCAATAGGAGCAATTTTTGCAGTAGTCGAGCCTCTTAAAAGTTCTAAAACATTACGAAATTCCTGTCCTTCGTCAAGTGCTGTGGTAAAATTTTTAGGTTTATTTAGTAAGATGTATTCTTTCTTTTCAGGAGTAATAACCACGCCGTCAAAATTCACAACATCGGTAGGTTTAACCAAAAATCCCATTTCAGTAACAGGCACACCATTTACTTTTACATTTCCTGATTGTATATAAATATCTGCATCACGACGAGAGCACGCACCAGAATTTGCAATGTATTTATTGAGTCTAATTTCGTCTTTGGCTTTAACTTGTTTTGGTGCTTGATTTGGTTTTTTAATTACTTTATTTGAGTCGAGGTCGGTTTTTTCAGCCTTTGATTTTTCAGGTTTTGGTTTTTCAGGTTTTTGGGAACGCTTTGCCATTGCAGGCTTGGGTTTATTTGAACTTGGTCTTGATGAGGTTCTTGATCCTGTGCTTTTATTGTTACTTCCTTTATTCATTGTGAAAATTTTTTGCAAATGTAGTGTTTTTTATTAACATTTTTGATGTGCAAATAGTTAGTCCATAGCCCTGATTGAGCCGATATCCTGCGAGGAACGAGCAGATAAAGGCGAAAGCAGGAATTACATTTATAAAAATGCCCGAAAGTGCTGCTCTTAAATTATTTTTTTATTTAACATCTTTTTAATACTTTTGCACGCAAATTAATTTTACAACTAATCTAAAAAAATTATGGAATCAATGATGATTTATGTGCCAATAGTTATGGCTTTAATAGGATTGGCATTTATGGCAATCAAAAAATCTTGGGTATTGAAACAAGACGCAGGAGATGGAAAGATGAAAGAAATTTCAGATTATATTTACGAAGGTGCGTTAGCTTTCTTAAAAGCTGAATATCGGTTATTAGCGGTTTTTGTACTTATTGCAAGTGTGGTTTTAGCAGGAATATCATTTCTTGTTCCAACAACAAATATATTAATAGTGGTTGCCTTTATTTTCGGAGCTTTTTTCTCGGCATTAGCTGGAAATATGGGTATGAAAATTGCAACTAAAACTAATGTAAGAACTACGCAAGCGGCTCGTACAAGTTTGCCACAAGCCTTAAAAGTTTCTTTTGGTGGTGGTACTGTAATGGGATTAGGCGTTGCGGGTTTAGCTGTTTTAGGTTTAACAGGATTCTTTATTATATTTTTTAGATATTTTATGAATGGTGCATGGACTTCTACTGAAGACATGACCATTGTTCTTGAAACTTTAGCAGGATTCTCTCTTGGAGCAGAATCTATTGCCTTATTTGCAAGAGTTGGTGGTGGTATTTATACCAAAGCTGCCGATGTAGGTGCTGATTTAGTAGGTAAAGTTGAAGCTGGTATCCCTGAAGATGATCCAAGAAATCCTGCTACAATTGCAGATAATGTTGGTGATAATGTTGGTGATGTTGCTGGTATGGGTGCCGATTTATTTGGTTCTTATGTTGCGACAGTTTTGGCAGCAATGGTTTTGGGTAACTATGTTATCAAAGATATGGGCGGAAAAATCGAAGATGCATTTGGTGGAATTGGACCAATTTTATTGCCAATGGCAATTGCAGGTTTCGGAATTTTGTTTTCTATAATTGGAACCATGTTAGTTAAAATATCAGATGACAATGCAAAAGAAGCTCAGGTTCAAAAAGCGTTAAATATCGGAAACTGGGTTTCTATTGTTTTAACTGCTGTTGCTTGTTTCTTTTTAGTTCAATGGATGTTACCAACTACAATGAAAATGACTTTCTTTGGTGAAGGTTTACAAGATATTTCTTCAATGAGAGTTTTTTATGCAACTTTAGTAGGTTTAGTTGTTGGTGGTGCTATTTCATCGGTAACAGAATATTACACAGGATTGGGTACGAAACCAGTTTTGGCAATTGTACAAAAATCGTCAACTGGTGCAGGAACCAATGTAATTGCTGGTTTAGCAACGGGAATGATTTCTACTTTCCCAACAGTACTTTTATTTGCTGCAGCTATTTGGGTTTCTTATGCTTTCGCAGGATTTTATGGTGTGGCACTTGCCGCATCTGCAATGATGGCAACAACTGCAATGCAATTGGCAATCGATGCTTTCGGACCAATTTCTGATAATGCTGGTGGAATTGCTGAAATGAGTGAATTACCAAAAGAAGTGCGTACTCGTACCGATATTTTAGATTCAGTTGGAAACACAACTGCTGCAACTGGAAAAGGTTTCGCAATTGCTTCTGCTGCCTTAACATCGCTAGCTTTATTTGCTGCTTATGTAACTTTTACAGGAATTGACGGAATAAACATCTTCAAAGCCCCTGTATTAGCCATGTTATTTGTAGGTGGAATGATTCCAGTAGTTTTCTCTGCATTAGCAATGAATTCTGTTGGAAAAGCGGCAATGGATATGGTATATGAAGTGCGTCGTCAGTT
>DYPB01000136.1 GCA_020720185.1 Flavobacterium psychrophilum
GTATAAATTGAAGCAGTATGTTCATAAAAGCCTTGATTTGATAACATTATCGAAAGACTTTTCCATAAATGATATATTTTATTAAAGATTAATAAAACTATTAAAACTCTGAAAATAGATAGATAAATGGAAAAATGATTTTTCAATTTTAAATATTCCGTTATATGTTTTAGTTTTCCCATTTATTATTTTTTATGTTGTAATATTTAGTTTGAAATACAATATTTTCGACCTCTTTTTTAGCTTTGAAACGATCGTTGAACTTTTTAACTTCTACATTTGTTGAAATTAACTTTATTTTCTCACTATCTATTGTTGATTTGTTTTTATTTTTGATTAACAAACCATAATTTAACAATGATTTTAATTCAGGATATTCGTGAAATTTAGGATAAAACTCCTTTAAAAACATTGTGTTGCAAAGTGTATCAGGAATTGATTTATTGCATTTTTCAAACTTATAATTGTTATAATTTTCTCGTAAATAATCTGATAATGTATAAATGTTATTTGCTAATACATAATCAATTACTGATCTATCACTATTTAGTAGGAACTCTTCTTTCCTCTTTTTCGATAATGGTTTTAGCACTTCCAATAGCACAGTGTCTTTTTTAATAGTAACATATTCAAAATAAAGTCTTTCGTTTGTTTTTGGAGGTGGCGCAAAAAATGACCATCTTTGATATAAAAACACTGAAAACATTTTTTCATATTTTATTGCTTTAATTTGTAAGAAATTTTCTGGAAATGTAAAGAAGATTGTAGAAAACCAATACAGGCAAAAAAACAAATAGATTGAAATGATTTTTAATTTCATAGTTAAATTTTTTAAAAATGAGGATGTTCGAAGAACATCCTCAAAATAGTAAATTACAATTGGTTCAATTTATAATTCATTTCTTCAACATAAGCTGTATCCGTGTTTGGTGTTTGGTTTATTACATTACCAAATAACCATTCTGCAACTTCATAAGCAGCTTGTGCACAAGTATTTCTCCAAACCTTCATAACAATCTTAAGGTACTTTGCGGTATAAATATCGCCATTCACAGCACTACTTGCTGATTGATAAGTAACTGATGAATCACCAATTTTTGATTCAGTTACATTTGTAGATGTAAAAGAAAATAGAGTGAATGAAAGGCATACACAACCTGCAACTAAAAGATTTTTTCTTAAATTAGTCATAATAAAAAGTATTAAAAATTCTCATCTTTATCGTATTCAGAGATTACGCTTACTTCTTTTGTTATTGGTTTTCAGTTCTCCCAACGCTGACAAAGATTTTAATTTAGACTAATTCGGCTATTTAGTATTTACCCATAAGGTGGATTTCCATTGCCGTCGGTTAGGAAAATATCTGCCAACGTTTTGGGGCTTTGCGAAGAAGCGGATTAGAAAGCACAAATGTTCAATTTAGCACAAATGTTTATTAGAATTCCGAATGTTCAATTTAGCACTGAACCCGCTTTTTTGCAAAACCCCTGTTATATGCCGTTTTTCTTTTTTCGTGTTCATTAGTTCCAAAAGTCTAATAAGTTTGTTATTGCGTCTTTGAATAGTTTTGGTGCTTTTACTCCTAAAATAAGCTGTCCATTTTCGTTGAGTAAAAAGCCAATTTCTATTTCAATTATTTCTTCTTTTGTACTTCCGTAAAGTACAACCGTCCTCAAAATTTTAAATTTAGGATAATGTTTTAAAATGTAATTTTTCTCAATAAAGTCATAATTGTTAAGTTCATCTATTCCGTTCTGACGAAATTTATATTTTTTACCCTCAACATTTATTACTTCACTTCGTCCAAAGTCTATAAGGATTAAGTCTGGAATATGTACAATTTGTTCTTTGTCACCACCTTTATATTTTACTTTGTCTTTGTATTTTTCAAGAGGAATGTGTTCGCCATTTTTTGTAATGAAATAACCTTTTTCACAACCTGCGTGATTTTCAAAGATTGAATATCCTTGTGTAAAGTTCTCTACAACCAAATGAATAAAAATTGTTCCTAATTTTTCTCCGTCTATGTCGTACTTCCAATAATCGTTATTCATTTCGGCTTTTGGAATTGTCAAGCCTTGTAAAGAAATATCTATTTTATTCGCTATTTGGATAAACTTGTTAGTTTTTCCAACGTGCTTTTGTAAAAGTCCGTGTTGTAAAATTTCAATTTTCTGTGTCCAACCAAGTTCTCGCAAAACAGCACAAATTATGCTCAATGCTCCAATGTTTGGGTCGTGAGAAAGTCCACCACTTTTAAAAAGTCTGCCTGAAACTTCAATTTTAGTTTTTGATTTTGTTAGCAAAATTGGCACGTTTCCTTTTGGTGCTTTTCGCATATTGTCTTTCAATTCTATGATTTCCTCAATAGTTTTGAAAGGTGTAAAGATTTTGCTGTCAAGTTTTTTACCAAGAATTTCAACGCCCAAAGTCAATAGTAATTTTGTGCCAAAAATGTATGTTGATGTCGGTTCAACTTTTTGGTCAATTTGCAAATTGTAAAGCATTATTTTCTTTACATTTGGATAGTAACTTTGAATAAAAACGAACTTTGAACAACGCTGATAAACGCCTGTATTTCGGCTTTCTTTGTCATCTGTTTTTGTTTCTTCTATTGCATAAATTGGCTCGTCTTTTAATGTTGGTTCGTCTTTTTGATAGAAAATCAAAAAATCTGTAAAACTTGAATTGCCCGAAACAGTTTTTACATAAACTCTATCCACTTTGTTGCAACGAAAACCTGTAACTTCATAAGTGAAAGTAAATTTATTGTCCTCTAAAATTGGAAAAATGCGTAAAGTATCAACAAAAACGGCAAAGCCGTAATCTTTGGCAAATTTTTGAAATATTGTTTGAAGAACCTCTTTTTTAGGCCGTTCTTCTGTTAGAAACCAAAGATTTTTAGGCATATTTTTGTAGTATATAAAGTTGTTCTTGAATAAATTTTTTGGTGCTACTTTCTCCGTTGCTGTTGCTTTTGAAACGTAAATATTCAAACTCAACTAATTCAACTTTTCCATATTTTTCTAATGCAGAAATTATGTTTTCTTGTTTCATAATTCCTTCTGTGTTATAACTCAAAATTAAGGTTTTAAACTTTCCTTCTTTTGCAATTTTATTGAGTTCTTGTATTGCTGTTGTTGCATTACAAAATTTTGATTTTTGATTTTGATAATCTCTTAAACCTCCAACGCCTTTAATTATTGGGTTGTCGTATTTTGCAATAGTTTCTAATAAGTGATAATTTGGGGCATATTGTCTTTGGTTATAAGGTGGGTCAAGATAAAAAATGTCTGCCTCAACCTCGTTGAGTAATTCGGTTGAATTTTCATTGTATGTAAAATTTTCTTTGTTGTTTACAACAAATTCAACTGGTCGTAAAATCATTTTTTTTACTGCTCTTGGGTCCCATTTTTTTTGAAATGCAGCATAAACGCCTGAAATATTGGCGTAAAAAGGTACGGTTTCAATTAAACAAGCCAACAAAATAAAATATTCGTTTTCATTTATTAAGTTCTCCGTTTTCCAAAGTTCAATTTTTTGTCTAATTGCATCAATTATTTTTCCGTTTTCGTTTGAATAATACATTCGTGGGATTTCTAATTCAGAAGTTCCGAATGGCGTATAATTTTGTGAAATAAAACCCTCAATTGGTTCAATTTGGTTTAAATATTCTACGACAATATGCAATGGCGAAGCAAAAAGAGAAGTGCTTTGAAAGTTGATTTTGTTTAATACTTTTTCAAAGTTTAATACTTGATTATTTGAAATGTACGCTTTTTGTAAAACATAAGAAAAATACAATAAATCAGACGAAAATAGTTGATAATCTAATTTTTTAAAAAATCTACTTACACTTGTTGTACCTGCAAAAAAATCAAAAAATGAATTGCCTTGAATGTTTTTTGATTGCATTACTTGATAAATTTTGTCAAGTAAATTTTCTTTGTTTCCGATATACCTCATAAATGCTAAAAATTAAATTCATCAAAAAGAGTTTTCTCTTTTTGTGGCTTTTGAGGTTCGTAATTTGTTATAAGCACTTCAATGCTTCCGTTTTTATCTCTGTCTAATGTTTGATAATTAGAGTTTGAATAATGAAAGTCAATAAAATTAATTTTATAATTTGGGTTGCTTGCAACCCAAGATTTTAAAATATCATTTGATTTTCCTTTATGTTCCAAAACATTAGAAAGTGCAAATTTTATATTTTGGTCGTCTAAATTATCAAGTGTTTTCAAAAGTTGTTTTTCTTCGTTGTTTGTCCAACCTTTAAAGCCTCTTTTTCCGTCATTGTACGTCCCTGTTGTGATTAAATAAGGTGGGTCACAATAAACAAAATCGTTAGAATTTAGAAAGGTAAAATCAAAATTATTAAAACAAACATTGGCGAAGCCAATGTTTGTTTCTTTTAATCTGATTATAAATTTTTCTAAATTTTGTTTCATTGAAGCGTTGAAACTACTTCTTTCACGCCCAAATGGATTATTAAATTCGTGATTGTTGTTGAAACGAATTTGGTGGTTAAATGAGTAAGCAATTAAAATAAACAAATCCAACGGCTTTTTTTGTTCATTATATTTTGCTCTCATTTTTTTATATCCTTCTTCGTTTGTCAAAGAAAGCTCAAATTCTTTTATTCTATTTTCAATATGTTTTAAAGTTGTGTCGAGGTCGTTCTCTTGAAATGTTTGGTACATTTCAATTAAGTAAGTCAAGTTATCGTTAAAGTAAACTTTGTTAGCATTTACGTTAATTCCAACGTTACAACCTCCTGCAAACAAGTCAATAAAATTGTCAATTTTTTTTGGAAATAATGGCAAAATTTGGTCTAATATTTTAGCCTTACCACCAATATAATTCAAAGGAGATTTAATTTGTCTTAAACTATGTCTGCTTGTTACCGCCATTCAATTTTTTAATTTCTGCAAAGTTACAAATTTAGTTGTTGTTTTGATATTCAAAATTTCAATTTTTAATCCAAATG
>DYPB01000137.1 GCA_020720185.1 Flavobacterium psychrophilum
GAAATTATTTAGATTCATATTTTTGAGAGTTATTAGATTGGTAATATTGTATTTAGGATTTGTAAAGAAATAACCTATCCATTTTGGCTTGTTCTTTTGCCCTTTTTCTACGTTTCAAATTTTGCCAAGAGACGCAAGCTATTAGCTACAATTTGCGCCTTGAAAAAGAACAAAATTACTACGCCAATTCTGTACACTTTATTTCTTTACAATTCCTTAACATTGAAGTCATTAAAAACTAAGGCAATTTACTAAAAAAGCACAAGGATTATACCATTATAAAATCTTATAAAATTCACGACAAAATGACTTAAAATAAGAAATATATCGGACTTTATAACATTAAAACTCCTAAAAATGAACCTTTTACTAAACTTTTGTCATCTATTAGATAGTTTTAAAATATACTTTTGTAAGTTAAATTATATTTTATATCTTTGAAACGGAATTTAGTGAAAAGATTTTTGAAAATGAAGATGCTCACTACTTCCAAAGTAGCTATTGACGCAATAGCATGATAAAACATGCGTAAATAGGGATGTTACCTGCAATTTTACGGACACCCTACACCGAGAGACAAAGTTACATGAAAAGAAGGAAAGTCCTCCAAAAACTATAAATTTTTATTACCTTTGCATATAATTTCTAACTGACAAATTAAATGGCAAACGAAAAAAAAACAGAGAGAATTGTTTACTCTCATTTTGTGAAATCAAGTGATATTATTCACATTGAAGAACAAGCGTCTGACATTTCTAAAATAGATAAATTACTTAAAAGTGCCTCTAAAAAAGGCACAGGAAAAGGACGACCGGAATTTCTAATTACCTACAATAAAAATGCTGATTTACTTATTGTTATAGAATGTAAAGCAGAAATTACAAAACACGAAAGTCCAAATAGAGACAGATTTGCAGAATTTGCTGTTGATGGTGTTTTATTGTATGCTTCTTACTTATCAAAAGACTTTGATGTTTTGGCTATTGCTGTAAGTGGCGAAACAAAACAACATATAAAAGTTTCTCATTTTTTACACTTAAAAAATGAACGAAAAGCAACAGAAATATTTGGCGATAAACTTTTATCTGCACAAGATTATTTAGACGGATATTTAAAAAGTCCTGAAAAGTTTAGACAAGATTACAACACACTTTTAGAATTTACCAAAAAACTAAACGAGAAACTTCACACATACAAAATCCTTGAAAGCCAAAGAAGTTTATTGATAAGTTGTATTTTAATTGCATTAGAAGACGATGCTTTTAAAACTTCTTACACCAAAAAGACAACACCAAAAAGTTTAGCCGACTTCTTGACAAAAACCGTTTCAGAAAAATTGGAAGAAGCCAATATTTCGGGGAAGAAATTAGAAAATTTAAACATACAATTTGGTTTTATTAAAACCGACACTTCGCTTTCTACAAAAGACAAAGTATTAAAAGAACTAATTGATGAAATTGATGAAAACATAAATCAATTTATCAAAACTCACGAATACTTTGATGTTTTAGGACAGTTGTACATTGAATTTTTGCGTTATGCAAACAGCGACAAAGGTTTGGGTATTGTTTTAACACCGCCACATATTACAGAATTATTTGCAGAATTAGCCCAAGTAAATAAAAATTCTATTGCTTATGACAACTGCACAGGAACAGGCGGATTTCTGATTGCCGCAATGAAAAAAATGATAGAAGATGCAAAAGGCGACAAGAAAAAGGTAGCAGAAATAAAAGAAAAGCAATTGATTGGCGTAGAATATCAAGCACATATTTTTGCGTTGGCAGTATCAAATATGTATATCCACCAAGACGGCAAAACCAATATAATAAATGGTAGTTGCTTTGAGGAAGATATAATAAAAGAAGTAAAATCAAAAAAACCAACAGTTGGTTTTTTAAATCCACCATATAAATCAGACAAAAAAACAGATACAGACGAATTAGAGTTTATTTTTAATAATCTTGATAGTTTAGTAGATGGTGGAACTTGTGTAGCAATTGTACCAATGCAAAGTGCATTAGCGACAGGTGGAAAGGTTTTAGAATACAAAAAGAAACTTTTAGATAATCATACATTAGAAGCAGTTTTATCAATGCCGGACGAATTATTTTTTAATTCAAAAGTTGGCGTTGTTTCTTGTATAATGATTTTTACAGCACACAAACCACACCCAAAAAGTAAAGAAACATATTTTGGTTATTACAAAAATGACGGATTTGTAAAACGCAAAATTCAAGGTAGATATGATGCTTATAAAAGATGGGATGTAATAAAGGAAAAATGGATTACTTATTTTTTAAACAGGAAAAAAGAAGCAGGATTTAGTGTAAATAAAGTTGTGAAAGCAGATGACGAATGGTGTGCAGAAGCGTATATGGAAACAGATTATTCTAATTTAGAAAATAAAGATTTTGAAGATACGATTTTAAATTATGTAACATTTTTACATAAAAATCAATTAATTGATACTGTTCAAACTAATTTTTAATATGAGTAAAGAAAAAAGAAATATTAAAACAGATAAAAAATATTACTTAGCAAAAATGTATTATGGGAATGGCATTTATTCAGATTTAAAAATCACAATGGATGATAATAATATTTATTTTGTTAGAAATGAAAATGGAGTAAATGCTTGGCATTGTGGCTCATTACCTAAATCTGATTATAGAATTTTAGAAATAAACGATGCACAGATTAGTAAAAATATCGGACATATTTAATATTGAATATGGTGTTAATTTAGAACTAATAAATTTAGTTCAATGTAAAAGTACTGACAAAAATGTTGTTCCTTTTGTCTCTCGTACAGAAAAAAATAATGGTGTATCTGCTTTTGTTGAAGAAGAACTAACTATTGATAAAAATCCTGCTCATACCTTATCGGTTGCAGGTGGCGGGTCTATTTTATCTACATTTTATCAACCTATTCCTTATTATAGTGGGCGAGATTTATACGTTTTAATCCCAAAACAAAAAATGTCAATTATTGAAATGCTTTTTTATGCAAAATGTATTTCAATCAATAAGTACAAGTATAATTATGGCAGACAAGCTAATAAAACTTTAAATGACATACTTGTTCCTTTTGAAATGCCTACTGATTTTAAAAGGAAACTATCTGAATTTGGAAATAAAAAACTCAATGAAATAAATCAAACCCCTTTTTCAGATACAGAAATAAACCTAAATATTGACAAGTGGGAACTATTTGAGTTAGATAAACTTTTTACAATTACAGGCAGTAAAACGACACCATTATTGGAACTTGAAGAATACGGAAAAGGTAAATATTCCTATGTAACGACACAAGCCACAAATAACGGAGTTGATGGTTTTTTTGACTATTACACAGAAGACGGAAATGTCTTGACTGTTGATAGTGCTGTATTAGGTTATTGCTCTTACCAACCATTTGACTTTTCAGCCAGCGACCACGTTGAAAAATTGATACCAACATTTGAAATGAATAAATATGTTGCTATGTTTTTAGTAACCATTATGAATTTAGAAAAGTATCGTTACAACTATGGTAGGAAATGTAGCCAAACAAGAATGAAACAGATAAGTATAAAACTACCAAGCAAAAAAGGACAACCAGACTTTGAATATATGGAAAACTTTATAAAATCGTTATCTTATTCAGGTTCTATATGACAAGAAAAGAAAAAAAAACTGCACCTAACATGGGTTTGGCAAAAGTGGGGCTTTAGTGCTAAATTGAGCATTTGTACTTTCTATTAACTTTTGTGCTAAATTTGAACTTTGGTACTTTTTAATCGCCACCTTCGCCAAGCCCGAAACCATTGGCGGAAAATTAAAAAAAACGAAATACTGAAATTAAAATGATAAAAAAATTATTGAATTTATTTTTATTACTCTTTATGTCAATCTTTCTAAATTCTTGTCAATTCAGTAAGTTATTTCATAAAACATATAAAATTGATAAAAATTTGAATTTTAACAGCATAACTTCATATACTTTGAATGATGAAGAATATTCTATTGAAAAAAATAATCTAAGCACGTCTATTAATATTTTTAAAGACACAATCAAAATAAATAGCACTTATGAAATTAAACCAATGGATTTTACAAGTATTTCAGGTAATAATTTATCGGGTTTATTATTGACTCCAAAAAACAATATTAGAACAGACTTAATATTTTTACACTTTCACGGAAGTGCTCAAAGTTTATTAACTTATCATTATCAGATGATTAGCCGGCTGGCAGAAAAAGGGTTTCAAGTTATAACTTTTGATTATAGTGGATATGGCTTTTCTGATGGAAAAGCTACGAGAAAAAATGTTTTAGCTGATGCTTATTCAGCTTTAGATTTTATCAAAAATAATTCAGATTTTAAAAATAAAAAAATCATATTATTTGGACAATCATACGGTGGTTATTTAGCGACAATAGTTGGTTCAAACAGACAAAATGATATTGAAGGAATCATTATCGAAGGAGCTTTTTATTCACACAGAAAAGAAGCAGTTTATACTGCGGGTTTCATTGCAAATATTGTGTATGATGGAATTAGAGCGGAAAAGGAAATAAAAAAGAACAACAAACCATTATTTATTATACATTCAAACGAAGACAAAAGAACTCCAATTAAATTCGGACGAAAAATATATGATGAAGCAAATGAACCAAAATATTTTATGGAAATAGACAAATGGCATTTAGGTGGTTTACAATATTATGGCGATAGTATAAAAGTGAAAATAAATGAAATCTTCCGCTAACATTACCTATAAGCCATTGCGGGTAAGTGAGTTATTCAAAGTTTTGTGTATATTTGCAATGAGCCAACGCAAATGCCAACGCGCTTGTGATAAGCCAAAGTAAAGTGAATTTTAACCCGCAACGGCTCATAGCTGAAATCCATTGGGCATCATTGTAGAAAACCACTCCGCACGGTCAAGCACATTTGGTTTTTGCTGACACAC
>DYPB01000138.1 GCA_020720185.1 Flavobacterium psychrophilum
AACGTTTCGGGGCTTTGAGATGGTGGGGATTTCGTAACCTTTCAACTTTCTGCTTTGCAGATTTATAATGCGAAGCGGTAATTCCACTAAATCCCCACTATATCAAAACGGCTGTTGGCGGTTCGTTGTTTTTCCACTGCTTCATTTCAATTTCTTCATTGCGCTACTTTCCGACAGAGATTTCATTTGAGCAATAGCAACTTTGTTGAGTTGGATAAGTCGTTCGTTTTGCGGTAAGTTTTGTTGAATAAGTAAAGCATTTATACTTTCCATATTACTCAACACAACCAATTGTACTAATGTTGCATAATCTCTTATGTTTCCGTTTTTATCTGTATTGGTTTCTCTCCATTCTTTAGCTGTTATTCCGAAAAGTGCAACATTTAATAAATCCGCTTCATTGGCGTACACAAAACTTGCTTGTTGTTTTGTGATTTCTTTCGGGATTAGGTTTTCTTTGATTGCGTCTGTATGGATGTGATAATTCACTTTTGCTAAAGTTCGTTGTAAGTTCCATTCTAATTTCAGACGACTGTTTTCATCATCTTTTAGTCGTTGAAATTCGTTGACTAAATAAATCTGAAATTCAGGGCTTAACCACATTGCGAAGTGAAAAGCAATGTCTTTGTGTGCAAAAGTTCCTCCGTAACGCCCTGCTTTAACAATCATTCCAACCGATTTTACACGGTCAATCCATTGTCCAACAGACATTATGAACCTGTTTGTTCCTGCTTCTTGTCCAATTACCCCGAATTCGGGGTAATTAAAATTCGGGTTGTTGATTTTCTCCCAAACTCCCAAATATTCCAATGTGTTTTTATTGGATATCCATTTCCCAATTAGTCCACTTCCTTCACGAAAAGAAGTCGTCATGTCAGTCAAGCTGATATAGTCAGTTTCATTTTGATGAATAACTGTAATTGTGGATTCGTTGACGTTTAATGTTCTTCCTTTTGCCATATTATCTCTTGTAAGCGACAAATTTACAAAAATGTATGAGCTAAATTAACCTTGGTCGTCTAAATAATCCTGCCAAATTTCTTCCCATTCATTTCTGTGAGCTTCCGCTGATGAATATGTAGAATAATCAACTTCAGTTTTTTCGTTATATTCTTGTTTTTCATATTTTCCAGTTTCAGGATGTTGAATATAACCAAAACGTGATTTATGCTCAACAGTCATCACACTTGTTTTTCCTAAATCAGAATTTGTTTGCAATTTAAAACACTTTATTGTTGCTAAATTTAAAGTTACTCCGCCGTGTGTAACTACTCGTGGTGAATCCATATTTTTTAGTTGTTGTTTAGTCCAAATGTTCTTGCTCCAAGTTTGTTTTTAAAAAGATGTTCCTTTTTAATCGCTTCATCTGCTGTTATTGTTCGGGGCAACAGCATTAAAATTGAAAACTGAAAATTGTTTCCGTAGTTTGGATTGTTTTCAACCAATTCTTTTAGCGTTTTGTTGTTGCCGTGTCCGTTTGTTGAAACATAACTTTTCCAACGTCCCCAAATTCCGTCTTCGCCATAAGCTGAACCAACGTACAGTTTCCCTGTGTTTGTGTCGCTTATCAAATAAATGCCTTTGGTTACAGAAAGCATTTTTTTCCAATCGCTATATTGTTTTGTAACAATTTCTTTTAGTTCGTCAAAGTTTAGAATGAAATCGAAATAATCTGTGAATTGCTTGTAATGAAGTCCAGGGTGAATTTCGATAACTTCCATTTCATTTTTTATCCATTGATGCCAAGAGATTGCATTTTCCCACCGAATAATTACACGTTCTTTTAAGTCGTTAAACTGTTCTTTGACTTCTTCCATTTCATATTCAAAATGGTAGTCTGCAATTTTTTGTCTATTGGTCAATTTATAAACGCCTATAAATCTTGATAAAAGTCCTTCTTCTCCCACGAAAGAAATAATATAATCAACTCCGTTGAAAACGTCTTTTGATTGGGAGTTTTGGTAGGCTAAAAATTCAGGCAAGCTGGTTCTATACAAATTGTATAAATCTTGTCTGTTGTCTTTGTGTCTTATAAGTTTGACTTTTGCATTTTTGTCAAGTCCTCGATTGTAAAGTAATTCTTGAATTGTTATCATTTTTTGAGTATGGTATATTTATTGAATTGAAAAGCAGTTTAGTTTCAATAATTTTCAAGTATATATCTGACTAATTTATCGCTATTAAATTGTGTATTTGTGTAATCGTTCATACTATCTATGTTCATAAAAAGAGAAGATTCATTTCTGCCAAAGAATTTCAAATGTCCTTTAAAAAATAAATCTCTTTTTTCCTTATTTGTGAGAACTTCGGATAGTTGTTGTTTTAGTAGTGGTTTGTTTACAATGTTAGGATTGTTGTCAAAAATCGTATTGAAAATATTCACATAGCCAAGATTGCTATATGGTGTAAAGTCATCTACTATTTCTATACAAGCGGAAATGTAATTTTTGACGGTAGAATTGTCATCTTTCGGATTAGTGTTTGGTTTATTATGTGTTTCTGTTTCGTTTTCGATAAACTCTGAAGAGCTTTGTTTATATACAGTGTGTGCTTTTTTTATGCTGTATGTTTTGAGATAATTTTCACTGTTTGATGCAACTTTATACTTGTAGCTCATAAGGTCGCAATCTTTTTTGCGTAATTCCTTCTTTTTCTCATTTACAAGTTTGTAGTCGCTTCCGATTGATTTAAAATCGTTGTCATAATATTCAGTTTTTGTTTCGTATGTGATTTCTGCACAACCTGAATTAAACTCATTAGTTTGTTTCTCAAAAGCAAAAGTTTTTCCGTTTTTATCGAAATAGTGATTTATAGCAACAAACCAATCACCACTTTCACTATTAGGAACTTCACAAGCATAGATTACGTGCCCTGTTTTATCTTTAACTATGCTAAAAGTAGTTTCAACATCTTCCGGGAAAATTCCATTTACTATTTGAAATAAATCAGAATGGTCAATTCGTTTTACCAAAACAGTAAGATTTTTTTGGCTTTGTGATACTAAAGAATCTATTTCTATTTTTCGTTGTTTTAGAATGTTGTGAGGATTAACTTTTGTTAATGTTTCAGTTGTCAAAGAGTCATTGACGATATTTGTTTCTTTTGTTGTTTCTGCTTGATTATTTTTACAAGATGTTGTAAAAATTGTCGCTACAAAAATTAGAACACTAAAAAAATCTTTCTTCATACATTTTTATTTAAAAATCTGTTTGTCAATTAAATTGTGTCTAATTTGTAAATTTAATTTCTACCTATTCGGTTCGTTACAATGACCGCCAACGTCTCGTGGCTTCCCGAAGTGTGGGAGAAATAAGCACTTACATTTCGGTTAAAGACTGAACTTTGCAAGTATAAAACCAACTTTAAATTAAGCCATAAAGCCCACATTTTGGGAAACCGCTGTTGTATGATGCCGTAATTGCTTGTTTTGTTGTTTCTTTTTTACTTTTTGCTTTTTCAGTTTATTAAGCAGTTATTTTAGATTGGCACAAGTCTTATCTATTTTGGCATAAGCCTTATCTACTTTTGCACAAGGCTTATCTATTTTGGCATAAGGCTTATTCAGTTTGGCACAAGGCTTATATAGTTTGGCATAAGGCTTATTTAGTTTGGCACAAGTCTTATCTATTTTGGTACAAGGCTTATTTACTTTAGCATAAGGCTTATGCAGTTTTGCATAAGCCTTATTTGTTTTTTATGCTTGTCCTACTTTTTTGAATTTAATTTTTGCGATTGCTTTGTATTGAACTGAATTACTATCAAGGATTGTAAACAAGTAATCTTTTGCTTTGTTGAAAGTGTCTACTAAATTGTCATCGGATAGATACATTGAATTGTTGCGAATGCTACGAGCATTGTTTAAAGGTACAAAAGTATTAGCAACGCCTTGCGTTGCTTCCAACATTTGGGCTTTTTCTGCTTGCAGTGTAGCGATTTGATATTCTGCTTCGTTTGGGTTATAGTTTGTTGTATTTTGTAATAATGAGATTAACAAATCGTAATTATTGGTGCGTTGGTCGTAACTCATTTGTGAGGTTGAGTGTTGTGTTTGCTCCTCTGTTGTGTTTGTTGTTGGTGCATTATTCACTTTACGAATGCCTTTAAGTTTACGAGCAATTGTCATAAAATCTTCTAATTGTGCGAGTGTTACTCCTTCGGTTGCTTTGTATGCTTTGCGAAGTTTTGTGATTTTTTTACTTTGCGGAGCAAAAACATTTTCACGATTATCAACTGCAATAGAGTAGGGTGCAACTAATGTATTTACACTTTCTTGATGTACAAAAGAATCAGTGTATATGTTTTGTAAGTTTGGAAGTAATAATTTAGGATTACTTGGGTTGTAAATTGCACTTAATTGAACAATATAAGTGTTTAATAAGTTTGCATTTGCTATGTTTTTAGCGTGTCCTTTTTCAGATGTAGAAGCCATAATATTTAGTTTAATTGATTAGTTTGCAAATGTATAATTATTTTTTTTAAATTCAATTTATCCATAAATTAGAAATAAAATTACAATTGCAGATAGGAGTACCAACAAAAATGCTATTAAAATAGTTTCTTTTGTCTTTTGTTTTTCTTCTTTTTTGGAAACTAATTTAGTTGTAATTATTGGGGCTTTTGTGTTTTCTGGTTTTTGGGTTGTATTTAGTGTTTCCCAATTTTCTTTAGAATAAATTTTACTGTTGTATTCTTTAAAAATTTTGTTTTTTAATGGTTCTACATCTATATCTTTTTCTGACAGATTTATATCTACTTCATAACATAAATTGTCGTGCATTCTTTCGATTAATTTTAATTCGGCATAGAGAATTTTATAGTTTGTGGGGTCTAGGCAATATTTGGTAGTGATTTTAAAATGGTAATTTTCAATTGAAAAATCTTTATTTTG
>DYPB01000019.1 GCA_020720185.1 Flavobacterium psychrophilum
TCAATTTTTAATTCTACATTTGCAGTTATTAAAAATCATTTTATGAGATTATATTTTATAAGAATATCTGTTTTTTTATTGTTTTTTGGATGTAAAAACAACAATAAAATTTTAGATAAAAACCTTGATGATCAAGAGCAATCTATACAATATGCAAAAGGTTTTTTGATTAATAAATACAAAGGTTATAGTGTTGTTAAGGTGAATAATCCTTGGCCAAAATCCAGCAAAATATATACTTATATTCTGAAAGAAAAAAGCGGAATTATTCCTGATTCATTACAAAACAATCCAATAATAAATGTTCCAATACAATCAATCGTTGTAACCTCGACTACTCATATTCCGTCGTTAGAAATGCTTGGAGTAACACATTCATTGGTTGGTTTTCCTCATCTTGATTATATTTCGTCGGCAGCAGTGCGGCAACTTATTGGGGCAAAAAAAGTTCAGGAATTAGGGAATAATCAGGATTTGAATATTGAACGGATTATTGATTTGCAACCTTCGGTAATTATTGGTTATGGTATTGATAATCATAATCCAGCATTGGAAAATTTAGAAAAAAGTGGTTTGAAAATAATTTTAAACGGCGATTGGAACGAGCAAACACCTTTGGGAAAAGCAGAATGGATTAAACTATTTGGGAGTTTATATGGCAAGGAGCGGCTGGCAGATTCTATTTTCAAATCGATTGAAATTGAGTATCAGAAGACAAAAAAATTAGCACAAAAGAGTTTAAAAAAACCAACTGTTTTGAGTGGTGATATTTATGAAAATTCGTGGAATATGCCCCGAGGGGAATCATTTGGTTGTGTTTTTATTAAAGATGCACAGGCTCAATATTTATGGAGCGAAACCAAAGGGACAGGTAGTTTATCATTATCAATAGAAACGGTTTTGGAACGGGCAAAAAATGCAGATATTTGGATAACTTCGGGTCAGTTTTCATCATTATCCGAGATGAAAACCGCCAACAAACATTACATGCAATTTGAGGCTTTTAAGCACAAAAAAGTATATTCATTTGTTAAAAATAAAGGAGAAAAAGGCGGTATTTTGTATTATGAATTGGCTCCAAATCGTCCAGATTTAGTGCTAAAAGATATATTAAAAATGGTTCATCCAGAGTTGCTTCCTGACTATAAAATGTTTTTCTTTGAACAATTAGATAATTAATTTTTAGTTTGATTTAACCAAATTACCCCAAACACAAATTCCATTGATAAAAAAACATCAAATATTATTCCTTTTATTAATCCTTTCTCTGATAATTTCATTGATTTTAAACCTTTCATTGGGTGCGGTTTCTATACCTTTTAAGGATGTTTTTAAAGGATTAACAGGCGGTCATTCCAGTAAAGAAACTTGGAATTATATTATTCTAAACTATCGTTGTCCAAAAGCAATAACCTCCATTTTGGTAGGAATTGGTTTGTCAGTTTCGGGATTATTAATGCAAACGCTGTTCAGAAATCCATTAGCAGGTCCTTTCGTTTTAGGATTAAGTTCGGGTTCTAGTTTGGGTGTTGCATTTTTAATTATGGGTGCTGGTTTTTTGCCTGCCTTTTTATCTCCAATAATTTTATCGTCCTATGCTATTATTTTTGCTTCTTGTTTGGGTAGTTTTTTTGTGTTTTTGAATATATTTATTGTCTCGCAAAAACTTAGAGATACGGCATCGATACTAATTGTTGGACTAATGTTTGGTAGTTTTACAGGAGCATTTGTTTCGGCAATCACTTATTTTTCATCGGCAGATCAGTTACAAAAATTTACTTTTTGGAGTATGGGAAATCTCGGGAATTTATCTTGGAATTTGATAGTAATTTTAATGCTTTTAGTTTTTATTGGATTGTTTTTAAGTATTATTAGCCTAAAATCTCTTGATGCTATGCTCCTTGGCGAGAATTATGCCAGAAGTTTGGGGCTTAATTATAAAAAATATAGGTTTATTATAATATTAGCAACCAGTATCTTAACAGGAGTTATCACTGCTTTTGTAGGTCCAATTGCTTTTATAGGTTTGGCAGTTCCGCATCTTTCAAAGTTAATTTTTCAAACCAGTAATCATAAAATTTTATTTTGGAGTACGCTACTTTTGGGAGCAATTATTATGTTAATTTGTGATATATTTACACACATTCCAAATACTGATATCACTTTGCCAATTAATGCCGTAACCTCAATAATTGGAGCTCCAATAGTGATTTGGTTAATGATTAGAAAACGAGATTTTAAATAAAAAAATGAATATATATACAAAAACAGGCGACGACGGAACTACGGCACTTTTTGGTGGTAATCGGGTGCCAAAAGATCATATACGGATTGAAAGTTATGGTACTGTTGATGAACTCAATTCGCATATTGGTTTAATCAGAGATCAAGCAATTGACGAGCATTATAAAACTATTTTGATAGAAATTCAAGATAGATTGTTTACTGTTGGAGCAATTTTAGCCACACCGCCCGAAAAAGAGTTGATGAAAAATGGTGAGTTACGCCTTAAAAATCTTGGAATTATTGAAGCCGATATTGAATTTTTAGAAAAGGAAATTGATTTAATGGAAGAAAAATTGCCTGCAATGACACATTTTGTTTTACCAGGAGGACATCCCACGGTTTCTTATTGTCATATTGCCCGATGCGTTTGTCGTCGTGCCGAAAGATTAGCAGTACATCTTAATCATATTGAGGCAATAGACAAAAAGACGATTAAATATCTTAACCGCCTTTCTGATTATTTGTTTGTATTGTCTCGAAAAATTTCTTCAGATTTGAATGCAAATGAAATTAAGTGGATTCCAAAAAAATAAGAGGTTTTTATTTCAAAATATTTTTGGAAATTACTACTTTTTGAATTTCGGTTGTTCCTTCGCCAATGGTACAAAGTTTTGAGTCTCTATAAAATTTTTCGACAGGAAAATCTTTAGTATAACCATAACCACCATGTATTTGGAGTGCATCGTTAGCTACTTTTACACAAACTTCTGAAGCATACATTTTAGCCATTGCCCCCATTGTTGTAACAGGTTTGTGTTGTTCTTTCAAAAATGCAGTTTTGTGCAACAACAATTCTGACGCTTCAATTTCAGTAGCCATATCCGCTAATTTAAAAGAAACTCCTTGAAATTCTGATATTGATTTCCCAAATTGATGGCGTTCTTTTGAGTATTTTAAAGCAGCTTCATAAGCCCCTTTTGCAATACCGAGAGATAATGCTCCAATAGAAATTCGACCGCCATCTAATATTTTCATTGCTTGTATAAAACCCTGCCCTACTTCGCCAAGACGATGAGAATCAGGCACTCGGCAGTTGTCAAAAATTAATTCGGCAGTTTCGCTGGCTCGCATTCCCATTTTATCTACCTTCTTTCCAGAGGTAAAACCTTCCATTCCTTTTTCGAATACAAAAGCTGTCATTCCTTTTGAATCGCCTTTTTCGCCTGTTCGAACAATTACAACGGCAACATCGCCTGAAATGGCATGGGTAATAAAATTTTTTGCACCATTAACAACCCAAAAATCACCCTCTTTTACAGCAGTTGTACTCATTCCTCCTGCATCAGATCCTGTGTTGTGTTCGGTTAATCCCCAAGCACCTATATGTTCAGCAGTAGCTAATTTTGGAATCCATTTTTTCTTTTGCTCTTCGTTTCCAAACGACAGTATATGATTAGTACACAATGAATTATGTGCTGCAACCGACAATCCAATTGATGGATCTACTTTAGATATTTCTTCGATAATCGTTATGTATTCATGGTAGGAAAGTCCTGAACCTCCCAAACTTTCTGGAACTAACACACCCATAAATCCCATTTCTCCTAATTTTTTGAATAATGGAATTGGAAAAGTCTGTGTTTCATCCCAAAGCATAATGTTTGGACGGATTTCTCTTTCTGCAAAATCTCTTATAGATTGTGCAATCATTGCTTGATTTTCGTTGTACTCAAAGTTCATTTTCTTTTATTTTTTAAAGTTTCAAATATAAGGTTATTATTTGAACTTTATCAACAGGAAAGCCTTTAATATTTGTTAAATTTTCAATCAATTTAAAATCACCGTTCATACTCCTATGTATAATTATTTTTTTTGCAAGACCGTTATTAAAATATGGAAACTGCATTAATTCTTTTAAAGTTGCATTGTTAATATCTATTTTTGAAATATTTGGTGTATTTATTATTTTAAAACGCTCGTTTATTTTCTCGATTACTTCGGGCGATAAACCATAAATATCATTCATTTGCAACATCGAAACAAACCCTCCAAATTTTTCTTTCTCTGATAAAATTCTGGCAGAAATTGCCTCTCCTATTCCTGAGATTTTCATTAAATCCTCTTTTGTGGCAACATTTATATCTTTTAGAATTAGATTTTCTTTGGTAGGATATTTATTGCTTTGATAATCGTTATGATTATTTGAATTTCTATTATTTACCCAGTCTGGAAATTTGAAATAGGGCGAAATTTTATGCAACAATTCATCCGAAACTTTTGTAACTTCCTGAAATTCTTTGGCAGAATTTACATATTTATTGGTTTTTCTAAAAGCTAATAATCGGTCTATTTCGGTAGTTGTCATCCCTAATTTATATCCTTTAAAATCGGTAATGAAATTAGGATTAAAAGGATGCGTTTTATTTGTATATTTATGATTTTCAGCTTTTAATGAATCTATTTGTGGTTGCAAGGAAAGCCATTTTTTATCATTATTTAATATTTCAGGATTTGAAAAATCAACAAAAAAATAAATTAATTGTAAGATAATAATAATCAAAAACAAACCGAAAATTCCCTTCCGTTGTCTTGAATTGAAGTTGAAAAATTGCTTTATATCGTTATTCATAATTTTGCTTTTATGTTTACAAATCGAATACCGAACTTCGTTTTGCTCTTATTAAATCCTTTAATTTTAACAAAAAAGCAAGTGTTAGATATACGCCAGACCAGAGTCCAACTGTAACAAATGAGATGTAAATAAAAAATAATCGTACGCTTGATGTTCTCATACCTAGCTTGTCGGCAAGGCGTGAGCAAATATCAGAACCGTATTTTTCAAAAAAGTATTTTAGTTTTAGGTCAGTTCTCATTTTTATTTGTTTTTTCACTCAAAAGTGGAAAGTTGATACTTTTTTTAAGATTTCATTTAAAGACGATAAGATTTTTTAAAACCTTTGCGTAAAAAGATTACTTCATCAAAAAACTCCCTATAGCACAATCTAAACACCTTTGTTTGTTGCAATATTCGTTTTTTAATTGCAATAAAGACTGCGTTTCAAAAGCTGATTTTGGTTTTATTCCAAATGATATAAATTTATTGATAGTTGAATTGGTTTCAGGAGAAACTTCGTTTAAAATTTCAATAATTTCTTCGTCAATTTCTTTAGCATTGCTTTTTGCGTAGGCAAATTTTATTGGAATTATTGTATTGATAATCAACAAGTCAATAAACGATTTTGATAATTTTTTTTCTTTTTTTGTACTTTCTTTATCAAAATTATAATGGTTTTTCCAATAATCTGAAACTGAAATATCAAATAAATCATAAAATTGATTTAGTTTTGAAATATCGATGGTTTTCGAGAATAAATTTTGTTGCTTGTGATACAAATTTGCCAATTGCGACAACCGAATGGTCGGAAAATTATCTGGTCGATGCTTAAAAAACTGTACGGGTTCTATTATTGATTTTTCAATTTGATATTTATGCAAAAGATAGAAAAACCTGAATTTCAAATCTTTATAATAATTATCTTCTTTTTCTGTATCTAACAATCCAGCATTTCCAAAAATTAAAGCTTCGAGATTTTCGACTTCAAAACTTTCTTTTCTAACAATATTATATGGAATGGATTGAGCAATTTTATAAAAAATTTCGCCATTTGTATTTAATCCAAAATTTTTTGCCAACATTTGAAAAAAAACAGCTTCCCAATCGTTATTTGTCTGGATTAAAAGTTCTTGTATTGGTATTGATTTTCGTTCTAAGCGTTCAAGAAACAAGCGTTCTTGCCAATTTTTGAGTACAAATTCATCAATATTTTTGAGTTGTTTTTCACAAAAAATCCAAGATTTTGGTGTCATTAATTGTTGGTAATTGTTTAAAACATCTTTTGATACATAATTTTTTAGCTCCAAGACTGGAATTTCGGAATTGTCTTTTCTGAAAATTTCGGAATTATGTTCCCAAACTACATGCAAAATTACGCTGTCATAATTATCATCTTGCTCGTGATTATGCAAATACCAATCCGAAGATTTTAGATGAATTTCAATATTCCCAGCCCATTTTTGATTTCCAATTATTATTTGTGTATTAGAAAAATCGGGTCCAGCCAATTGTGTGTATTGTCCAGAATTTAATATTATAACTTCTTCATTGTTAATGGTTTTCAATCCGTCAAGATTGAATTTCTTATATCTCCAAAGATAATGTAAGAAGGATTCTTTCATGTTTTTTTAATTGATAATGGAGAATTTCATCTATTTTTATTTAAAAATATGGGAATTCAAGTTGCAAATCGACAAAAAACCAAAAAATAATTGAAATATTGTTGGAATTGAGATAATCAATAAAGAAAGTACAAATATATTCATCTAAAATAATTATTTAATCGTAATTATTTAATTGAACCTATTATATCATATTTCGTAATTATATGGTGCTTTCCGTTACCTAAATCTACCAAAACAGCTTGATTTTCTTTGTTAAATAATTTAGAGACTTCTTCAATTGTTGTGCCTAATTTTACGATTGGATAGGGTTTTCCCATCACCTCTCTAATTGGTTTATCAGCTACATTTTTGTCTTGAACATAACTTTGAAACAAATCTGTTTCATCTACCGAGCCTACAAAACCAGTAATGTCAATAACAGGAATTTGCGAAATTTTATATTGTCGCATTCGGTCAATTGCATGAGAAACAAGCTCTTCCGTTCTTACAATAATTAGTGGTTTGCCAATATGTTCCTTAATAATATCTTCGGCTTTGGTAACTTCTTCGTCAAGAAATCCTCTTTCTCTCATCCAATCATCGTTAAACATTTTGCCTACATAACGGCTTCCAGAATCATGAAAAAGTACTACAACCACATCGTCTTTTGTAAAATATTCTTTTAATTGGTGTAAACCTTTTATGCAAGAACCTGCTGAATTTCCTACAAAAATTCCTTCTTCTAAAGCTATTTTTCTTGTATAAACGGCAGCATCTTTGTCGGTTACTTTTGTAAAGCCGTCTATTAATGAAAAATCTACATTTTTTGGTAAAATGTCTTCTCCAATGCCTTCGGTAATGTAGGAATAGATTTCGTTTTCGTCAAAAATTCCTGTTTCGTGATATTTCTTAAATACTGACCCATAAGTATCTACTCCCCAAATTTTGATATTTGGATTTTTTTCTTTCAAATATTTTGCTACACCAGATATCGTTCCACCGGTGCCAACACCTACCACAAAATGCGTGATTTTTCCGTTTGTTTGCTCCCAAATTTCTGGACCTGTTTGTTCATAATGTGCAATGGCATTTGATGGATTATCATACTGATTAACATACCAAGAATTTGGTGTTTCTTCACCTAATTTCTTAGAAACTGAATAATAAGATCTTGAATCGGTTGGTTCTACATCGGTTGGACATACGACAACTTTTGCACCAACTGCTCTTAAAATATCCATTTTTTCTTTGCTTTGTTTGTCGGTAATTACAAAGATACATTTGTAACCTTTTACAATTGCTGCCAATGCCAATCCCATTCCTGTATTGCCTGAAGTGCCTTCTATTATCGTTCCGCCTGGTTTTAATCGTCCATCAGTCTCGGCATCTTCAACCATTTTTAATGCCATTCTGTCTTTTACAGAATTTCCTGGATTAAAGGTTTCTACTTTTGCAAGTATCAGTGCATCAATGCCTTGTGTAACTTTATTTAATTTCACTAATGGCGTGTTTCCAATAGTTCCGAGTATATTTTCTGAATAATTCATAATTTATTAAAGTCTTTTTTTTTATTTTATCCTATATGGTGGCGTATCTTTTTCTATTTTATCAATAAAATATTTGGTATCGCCCCACCAAGAAAAAGTTTTGTAGCGTTCAATATAGTGTACTTTAATATATTGTCCTTCAAGTTCTTGAATATCTTTAATTACTTTATCTTCGGAGTCTAAAACCGAAAATTTAAAAATTTGTGCTCCTGCAATACCTTGACTTATTTCTCCTTCCCATGTTTTGAAAATCATTCCTTTATGACTAAATTTTATCAATTCTCCAGAACGATTTCCGTCGCTATACGATGCGTAATAAAAAAATGTAAAATATCCAGCTACAATCAAAGTAGCAATTACAACGATAATTCCAATAATTTTTCTCATTTTATTTGTATTTGTTTTTTATATATTCTATTCTTGTTGACTATTTTCTGCTCTATTCAAAATGTTTTCAGGTAATGATTTTTTAGCCTTTGCTCCCATTTTTTTTAATTTTTCGATGCTTATAATTATGTTTCCGTTTCCTTCTACTAATTTATTCATAGCTCCAGAATATTCTATTTTTGATTCGTCAATTTTCTTACCAATTTTAATTAAATCAGCAACAAAACCTTCAAATTTATCATACAAAGCACCAGCTTGTTTGGCAATTTCAAGTGCATTTTCTTGTTGTTTTTGGTTTGCCCACATACTGTCAATAGTTCGCAAAGTTGCTAACAAGGTTGAGGGGGTTACTATTACAATATTCTTCTCAAAAGCCTTGTTATAAAGTGTTGTATCTTCGTTCAAAGCTAATGCAAATGCAGGTTCTATGGGTATAAACAGTAATACAAAATCAGGGCTTTCTATATGATATAAATCTTGATAATTTTTTTCGCCCAACTGATCAACATGTTTTTTTATGGCTTGTAAATGCTCTTTTAAATAATTTGCCTTTAAATATTCATCGTCTTCATTAATATAGCGTTCATAAGCGGTGAGTGTAACTTTAGAATCGACAATCATCTTTTTTCTATCAGGTAAATTAATTACAACATCAGGAAAAACTCGGTTGCCATCATCCGTTATATGGCTTTGTTGAACATAATATTCTCTGTCTTTTTCTAATCCTGATTTTTCTAAAACCCTTTCTAAAACTAATTCGCCCCAGTTACCTTGTACCTTGCTATCTCCTTTTAATGCTTTGGTCAAATTGATGGTTTCTTTACTCATTTGAGAATTTATTTCTTTCAAACCTAATATTTGTTGCCGTAAAGCTGCGTGATAATCTATGCTTTCTTTGTGGGTGTCTTCAACTTTTTTCTCAAATAATTGTATCTTATCTTGCAAGGGTGACAAGATATTTTTCATGTTTTCTTTATTTTGTTCTATAAATTTATTTGATTTTTCGTCTAATATTTTATTGGCAAGATTTTCAAACTCTTTGGTGAATTTTTCTTGCAATTTCTCAACTTCTTGCTTTTGTTCTTTATTTCTTTCTAATAAATGATCAAAATCAGCATCTTTTTTTGATAATTGAATACTTATGGCTTCTTTTTCGGTTCTTAATTTTTCTAATTGTTGTCTAAAATCTTCTGCTTTTTGTTCTAAAAATCTCTTTTCAGAATCAAATTTTGATGAAAATATTATTTTTCCGATGAATATTCCTATGCCTAATCCGATAATTATTGATAATAGAATTAAAATAAGTTGTGCCATTTTTTAAGTTATAATATTTTGTAAAAATAGACAATTAAATTAGAAATCAAAAATGTATTTTTGTTTCAAATTATAATTGATTATGCACCGCCACTTCATACTTCACAAACCTTATGGTTATTTGTCTCAATTCAAATATGAGTTAAAACGAAATAAAAAATTATTAGGCGAATTGTACAATTTTCCAATAGGAACAATGGCTATTGGAAGGCTTGATGAAGATTCTGAAGGGTTACTTTTATTAACCACCGATGGTAAAGTGAGTGATTCCATATGTAGTGGAAAATTTGAGAAAGAGTATTTTGTTCAGGTCGATGGACTTATATCTATTAAGGCGATTGAGGAGTTACAAAATGGTGTAGTAATTGGTTTTGAAGGAAAAAAATACACTACCAAACCTTGTAAAGCATTTATGATTAATACCATACCAGATTTTGGTAAACGAGCAAAAAAAATTAGAAACGATAGACACGGTCCTACATCGTGGTTATCAATAACTATAAATGAAGGTAAATTTAGGCAGGTTAGAAAGATGACCTCGGCAGTTGGTTTTCCTACGCTACGGTTGGTTCGAGTACGAGTTGGGTCTATTTATTTGAATGATTTGAGAGCTGGAGAGGTTCGAGAAATTGAACTTTAAGAATGCTTCGCAATTAATTTTTTAGCAAGAATCTCACAACTTTCATTTAGCATTTCATAAACTGTATCAAAACCATTTTGAAGTCCAAAATATGGATCTGGAACATCTACATCTTCTCCTGGAAATAATTGGTTTAAAATTAATGTTACTTTCTGCTTTTGTTCCTCTGTTTTAGCTAATGCAATAACATTCTCATAATTAGAACTATCCATTACAAATATATAATCAAAAACATCTAAATCTATTGGTGTAAAAAGCCGTCCTCTTTGATTCGTAATGTCTAAACCGTTTTTTTTTGCGGTTTTTATAGATCTTTCATCTGGCAAATGCCCAATGTGCCAATCGCCTGTTCCTGCTGAGTCTACTAAAAATCTATTTTTAGGAAGTTTAGAACTTAAAATTCCTTCTGCCAATGGCGATCTACAAATATTGCCTAAGCAAACCATTAAAATTTTAACAACCATTATTTAGAGTGATAATTTTTTGTGAATATCATCGACATATTTTTTAAATTGTTTATCGGTAGTTATCAGATTATCAATCGTTTTACAGGCATGAAGAACAGTTGCATGATCTCTATCTCCTATTTGTGCACCGATGTTTGCCAAGGATGCCTTTGTGAATTTTTTTGCAAAAAACATTGCTAATTGTCTTGCTTGTACAATATGTCTTTTTCTAGTTTTCGATTTCAAGGTATCTGTATCTAACTGAAAATATTCTGAAACTGTTTTTTGTATATAATCAATTGATAATTCTCTTTTTACATTTTTTACAAATTTTTCAACAACTTGTTTTGCTAAATCAAGCGTTACTTCTTTTTTATTAAATGAAGATTGTGCAATTAATGAAATTATTGCTCCTTCAAGTTCTCTAACATTAGTTTTAATATGTTTGGCAACATATTCTACAATATTGTTTGGCATTTCAACCCCATCTCTGTACAAAATATTTTTCAATATAGAAATTCGAGTTTCATAATCCGGCTGATGTAATTCAGCAGATAATCCCCATTTAAAACGAGATAAAAGTCTCTGTTCAATATCTTGCATATCAACTGGGGCTTTATCCGAGGTTAAAATTACTTGTTTGCCGTTTTGATGCAAATGATTAAAAATATGAAAAAACACATCTTGTGTTCCTGTTTTTCCTGACAAAAATTGTACATCGTCAATAATTAAAACATCTATTAATTGATAAAAATGTATAAAATCATTCCTAGTATTTTTCTTTACCGATTCTATATATTGTTGTGTAAAAATTTCTGCAGATATATATAGTACTGTTTTTTCTGGATATTTGTCTTTAATTTCAACACCTATTGCGTGTGCCAAATGGGTTTTTCCTAAACCAACTCCGCCAAAAATTAATAACGGATTAAATGAAGTTCCGCCAGGTTTATTAGCAACTGCCATACCTGCCGAACGGGCTAATCGATTAGAATCACCTTCCAAAAAATTGTCGAAACTATAATTTGCATTCAGTTGTGATTCAATCTTTAGATTTCTAATTCCTGGTATTACAAATGGGTTTTTTAGTTCAGTATTTAAGTTTTTGTACTGTGTATCAATGTCTTGTGGCTTAACCGAAGTTCTTTGAGTACTCGGAATTTGCTCTGTAAATGGCTGTTTGTTGCCATAAGTGTTCTCCATTTTTATTTTATAGAGTAACTTCGCATTTTTTCCAAGTTCTTTTGTAAGAGCAACTTTTAATAATTTAACATAATGTTCTTCCAGCCATTCGTAAAAAAATTTACTCGGAACCTGTATGTATAAAGCGTTTTCAGTAAGCTCAACTGACTTAATAGGTTCGAACCAAGTTTTGTAGGCTTGATCCTGAATATTATCTTTTATAAATAAAAGACAATTTTCCCAGACTGATTGTGCAGTTTTGCTCATTTTTGTTTTTAAATTATTGTATTATTGCATTTTTATTGTAGAAAAAACAAGACTTTCAATATGTTTTTTCGGGGAAACAAAGATGCTTATAATTTTTGTTTAAAAAAAAAATTTATACTATTGAATATTTTTAAAAAAAGTTGTATGTAACTAAAAAATGATATTAAAATAAATGAAAAAAATAATCAATTCAGACGAAGTTCAATTAAGAGTTCGATATTCAGAAACTGACCAAATGCGTGTAGTATATCACGGTAATTATATACCTTATTTTGAGATTGGAAGAGTGGAATGGCTAAGAAACAAAGGGGTTTCTTATAAATCATTAGAAGACGAGGGTATTGCTTTGCCAATAGTATCAATGACCGTAAACTATAAGAAATCTGCTAGATACGATGACTTATTAACCATTAAAACCAAACTATCAAGCTATAGCACTGTAAAAATTGCTTTTGATTGTGAGATTTGGAACGAACAAAAGGAGTTATTAACAACTGCATCATTTTTGTTAGTTTTTATAGACTTAAAAACTGGTCGTCCTATGCAACCTCCTTTACATATTTTAGAGATAATAAAAAATATTTTAGACTAATTTTTAGATTTTGTCATTTCTCTAAAGATGGTCTCTAAATTCTTGTTTTTTTGATTCAACTGTAAGGTTTTTAACCCATTATTATGTGCAAAATCAAAAACTGCTGGTCTCATATCGTTTTCAGATAAAAATGTTAATTCCCAAATATTATGATGTGTATTCTTGTACAAAATAATATTTGGAATTTTAGCAATTGCTTCATTTTCAATTTTATAATCAAATTCCACTTCTATAACTTGCTCGTTATCTATAATAATCATTTTATCTAATTTTTTATCTGCTACAATTTTTCCGTTGTCAATAATGATAACTCTATCGCAAATAGCCTCAACTTCTTGCATAATATGAGTTGATAAAAAAACAGTCTTATTTTTTCCTGCGTTCTTTATAACATTTCTAATTTCTAATAATTGATTTGGATCTAATCCTGTGGTTGGCTCATCTAATATTAAAACATCTGGATTATGCAATAAGGCGTTTGCTAACCCAACTCTTTGTCGATATCCTTTACTTAATTGTCCAATTTTTTTATGACTCTCTGTTTTTAATCCTGTCAAAACAATAACTTCCTCCATTCTTGACTTTTCTACCTTATATATATTAGCATTAAATTCTAAATATTCTCGAACAAATAAATCTAAATATAAAGGATTATGTTCTGGTAAATATCCGACAGATTGCTGAACAAATTTTGAATCCGTCAAAACATCGTATTCATTTACCTTTGCCGTACCACTATCAGCAGCAATATAAGTTGTCAAGATCTTCATTAAAGTAGATTTCCCTGCACCATTTGGACCTAAAAAACCAACAATCTCACCTTTATTAATTTCAAAAGAAATACAATCCAAAGCTTTTTGAGAACCATAATTTTTAGAAATATTATTAACAGATATACTCATTATTTTAATTTTTAGCAAATATATGATATACTTTTTAGTTAGCAATTTGCAAATAGTTTATTTTAAAAAAAAATATTTTTGAATGATAAAATCTCTTCAATTTGATTATTTAAAAGCTTATAAAATAAATTTTACAAAAAAAACAAAAAAAAATTTTGATATAACAACAAAACATTATACATTTGCAATCCGTTATAAATAGCGTTTTTTTATTAATATTTCCAGCGTAGCTCAGTTGGCTATAGCAGTTAATTTGTAATCAGCAGGTTTTGGGTTCGAGTCCCTCCGCTGGCTCTAAAAATGTTTTTAAATACGATTTGGAAAAGTTCTTTTTAAAGTACTGTAAACTAATAAAAAAGGGGAGATACTCAAGCGGCCAACGAGGGCAGACTGTAAATCTGCTGTGTGAACTTCGCAGGTTCGAATCCTGCTCTCCCCACAATTCAAACACTAACTCCTCATTTCAAGAAGAGTAACGGTAAGGCTTCTGCCGACTTAGCTCAGGGGTAGAGTGCTTCCTTGGTAAGGAAGAGGTCACGGGTTCAATTCCCGTAGTTGGCTCAAAATATTAATAAAATAGAACACTAAATATATTACATAACAAGATTAAAAAACAAAGAAAATGGCAAAAGAAAATTTTAACCGTAACAAACCCCACCTTAATATAGGTACTATTGGTCATGTTGACCACGGAAAAACTACATTAACTGCTGCAATTACAAAAGTATTGTCAGATGCAGGTTATTGTCAAGCAAAATCATTTGATCAAATTGATAATGCACCAGAAGAAAAAGAAAGAGGTATTACTATCAACACTTCGCATGTTGAGTACGAAACCGCAAACCGTCATTACGCCCATGTTGACTGTCCTGGTCACGCGGATTATGTGAAAAACATGGTTACTGGTGCTGCTCAAATGGATGGGGCTATTCTTGTGGTAGCAGCAACCGATGGTCCAATGCCACAAACTCGTGAACACATCCTTTTAGGTCGCCAAGTAGGTATTCCTAGAATGGTTGTATTTATGAACAAAGTAGACATGGTTGACGATGCCGAATTACTAGAATTAGTAGAAATGGAAATTAGAGATTTATTATCTTTCTACGAATACGATGGTGATAATGGACCAGTTGTACAAGGTTCAGCACTTGGTGGATTAAATAACGATCCAGCATGGGTACCAAAAATTATCGAATTGATGGAAGCTGTAGATATGTGGATTGAAGAGCCAGTAAGAGATGTTGCAAAACCATTCTTAATGCCAGTTGAAGATGTATTTACAATTACAGGTCGTGGAACTGTTGCTACAGGTCGTATCGAAACAGGTATTGCAAATACAGGAGATCCAGTAGAAATTATTGGTATGGGAGCTGAAAAATTAACTTCTACAATTACAGGAGTTGAAATGTTCCGTAAAATCCTTGATCGAGGAGAAGCTGGAGATAATGTTGGTTTATTGTTAAGAGGTATTGATAAAGCTGATATCAAAAGAGGTATGGTTATCATAAAACCAGGTTCAGTAAAACCACACGCTAACTTTAAAGCAGAGGTTTATATCTTGAAAAAAGAAGAAGGTGGAAGACACACACCTTTCCATAATAATTATCGTCCACAATTTTATGTTCGTACAACGGATGTAACAGGTGTAATTACTTTACCAGCTGGTGTAGAGATGGTTATGCCAGGAGATAACTTAACTATTGAGGTTGCTTTATTAAGTCCAATCGCAATGAGTGTTGGTTTGCGTTTCGCTATCCGTGAAGGTGGTAGAACCGTAGGAGCAGGACAAGTTACTGAAATTGTAGGTTAATTATTATTAAATAATTTATGGAGCCAGTGTCATCAAAAATGACACTGGCTTTTAACAAACGGGCGTAGTTCAAGGGTAGAATAGCGGTCTCCAAAACCGTTGATGGGGGTTCGAATCCCTCCGCCCGTGCAAAATAAAATTAAAAACAACTGATTCACTGAATATTAAAATCAGTAAAATAAATTCAGCTAAAATGGCAAAAAAAGTTATAAATTACATATCCGAATCGTTTGAAGAATTAAAAATTAATGTTACTTGGCCTACATGGACAGAGGTGCAAAAACTTACAATAATTATTGCTGTATTTTCAATAACATTCTCATTATTAACTTGGGGTGTGGATGAAGTTTTTGCAAAAGTGATAGAAGGATTTTTTAATTGGTTAAAATCATAATACTATTTTATAATGACTGATAACAATGTTAAAAAATGGTATGCTTTAAGAGCTGTTAGTGGACAAGAAAATAAAGTAAAAGCTTATATTGACACTGAAGTAGCAAGGCTTGGAATAGAAGATTATGTATCTCAAGTTTTAGTGCCAACTGAAAAAATTGTAACTGTAAAAGATGGTAAAAAAATATCCAAAGATAAAGTTTATTTTCCAGGTTATATTATGATTGAAGCAAATCTAACTGGTGAAATTCCACACATAATTAAATCCGTAACAAATGTTATTGGTTTTCTTGGAGAAACAAAAAATGGAGATCCTGTGCCACTACGATTATCAGAAGTAAACAGAATGTTAGGTAAGGTTGATGAATTAAATGTTAACACAGATAATAGTATTTCAATACTATATACATTTGGAGAAACAATTAAAGTTATAGATGGTCCATTTAATGGATTTAACGGTACCGTAGAAAAAATAAATGAAGAAAAGCGAAAATTAGAAGTAATGGTAAAAATTTTCGGAAGAAAAACACCATTAGAATTAAATTTTATGCAAGTTGAAAAAGTTTAATTTCATTATGAAATTATAAAAATAGAATTATATTTTTGTTACATATAATAACTTCGATAATTGCTTCCAATAATTATTGAAACTGAATTTAAAAATTAATAATAACAATGGCTAAAGAAATTAGTAAAGTAGTTAAACTACAAGTTAAGGGAGGTGCTGCGAATCCATCGCCACCGGTTGGACCTGCTTTAGGAGCCGCTGGAGTTAATATCATGGAGTTTTGCAAACAATTTAATGCAAGAACTCAGGATAAACCTGGCAAAATATGCCCAGTACAAATTACTGTGTATAAAGACAAATCATTTGATTTTGTTGTAAAAACTCCTCCTGCTGCCGTTCAATTAATGGAAGCTGCAAAGCTAAAATCAGGTTCTGGTGAGCCAAATCGTAAAAAAGTAGCAAGCGTCTCTTGGGATGTTATAAAAACTATTGCAGACGATAAAATGGTAGATTTAAATGCATTTACTATTGAATCAGCAATGAGTATGATTGCAGGAACTGCAAGATCAATGGGTATAACAGTAACAGGAACAGCTCCTTTTTAATTCAATATAGAATATGGCAAAATTGACAAAAAAACAAAAAGAAGCTGCTTCTAAAATTGAAAGAAACAAATTATATACTTTAAAAGATGCTGCTGCATTAATTAAAGTTGTTGCTTCCGCAAAATTTGATGAATCAGTAGATATTGCTGTTCGTTTAGGAGTAGATCCTAGAAAGGCAAATCAAATGGTAAGAGGTGTTGTAGCACTTCCACACGGAACAGGTAAAGATGTAAGAGTACTTGCACTTGTAACACCTGATAAAGAAGCTGAAGCAAAAGCTGCTGGTGCTGATTTCGTTGGACTTGATGACTACTTACAAAAAATAAAAGACGGTTGGACAGATGTTGATGTAATTATCACTATGCCAGCCGTAATGGGAAAATTAGGTCCTTTAGGTCGTATTTTAGGACCAAGAGGTTTAATGCCTAACCCAAAAACAGGAACAGTTACTATGGAAATTGGTAAAGCTGTTGAAGAAGTGAAAGCAGGTAAAATTGACTTCAAAGTTGATAAAACTGGTATCGTACATGCAGGAATTGGAAGAATATCTTTTGATGCTGAAAAAATTGTAGATAATGCTCACGAAATTATTCAAACATTAATCAAACTTAAACCTACTGCTGCTAAAGGAACTTACATAAAAAGTATTTACCTAACTAGCACCATGAGTCCAGCAATTGCGTTAGACCCAAAAACAGTGTAATTAGGTAGTTAAAATTTTTTAATATGACAAGAGAAGAAAAATCAATCGCAATTGAAAATATAACTGCACAATTAGCTGGTTCAAATATCGTTTACTTAGCCGATATTTCAGGTTTAGATGCAGAAACTACTTCAAATTTAAGAAGAACTTGCTTTAAAGCAGGAATCAAATTAGAAGTTGTAAAAAACACATTGCTTGCAAAAGCAATGGAAGCTTCATCAAATAATTATGGTGATTTGCCTTCAACATTGAAAGGCAATACTTCAATTTTTCTTGCAGAGGTTGCAAATGCACCTGCAAAGATTATTAAAGATTTCCGAAAAAAATCGGATAAACCAGTATTAAAAGGAGCATACATTAATGATGAGGTTTATATTGGCGATAATCTTTTAGATTCATTAGCATCGCTAAAATCAAAAGATGAAGTCATTGGCGAAATTATTGGATTACTTCAATCACCAGCTCAAAGAGTTATTTCAGCTCTTAAAAACCAATTCAAAAACGAAGAGGTTGCGTAACAAATAATTTAATGTTTTTAAAATAAAATCATTAAGCTTAAACAAGCACACATTAATAAACAAATATATTACAAATCATTTTAAAACGATAGAAAAAATGGCAGATTTGAAACAATTCGCAGAACAATTAGTTAACTTAACAGTTAAAGAAGTTAATGAATTAGCAACAATTCTAAAAGACGATTACGGAATCGAACCAGCTGCTGCTGCGGTAGTAGTTTCTGGTGGTGGCGATGCTGCTGCGGTAGAAGAGCAAACAGAATTTACAGTTGTATTGAAAGATGCAGGAGCATCTAAACTTGCAGTTGTAAAATTAGTTAAAGAATTAACAGGTCTTGGCTTAAAAGAAGCTAAAGATGTAGTTGATGCTGCACCTGCAAATGTAAAAGAAGGTGTTTCTAAAGAAGAAGCTGAAGGGCTTAAGAAAGCTTTAGAAGAAGCAGGAGCACAAGTTGAATTAAAATAATTCAACCTAGTTTCTCGAACAAGGTTTAGGTCTTTGATTAACATCAAATGACCTAAACCATTTTCGTATAATAAATTTATACGGTTATTTTACTTTTTTTTAATCAAAATTTTGTCCATCGATGATAACAAATCAGACTGAAAGATTGAATTTTGCCTCTACTAAAAACATTCCTCAATATCCTGATTTTTTGGATGTTCAGGTAAAATCTTTTCAAGATTTTTTCCAATTAGAAACGAAATCTGATGAGAGAGGCAACGAAGGTTTATATAATACCTTCATGGAAAATTTTCCAATAACAGATACAAGAAATAATTTTGTATTAGAATTCCTTGATTATTTTGTTGATCCTCCAAGATACACAATACAAGAATGTATTGAAAGAGGTTTAACATACAGTGTGCCATTAAAAGCACGATTAAAATTGTACTGCACAGATGCAGAACACGAAGATTTTGAAACTATAGTGCAAGATGTATATCTTGGCACAATTCCATATATGACACCTTCTGGTACATTTGTTATCAATGGTGCAGAACGAGTAGTTGTCTCACAATTACACCGTTCGCCAGGAGTATTCTTCGGGCAATCATTTCATGCAAACGGAACTAAATTATACTCTGCAAGAGTAATTCCTTTTAAAGGTTCTTGGATAGAATTTTCTACTGATATCAATAGTGTAATGTATGCGTACATCGACCGTAAGAAAAAACTTCCTGTAACTACTTTATTTAGAGCAATTGGTTTTCAAAGTGATAGGGATATTCTTGAAATATTTGATTTAGCAGAAGAAATTAAAGTATCTAAAACTGGTATTAAAAAATATTTAGGTAGAAGATTAGCAGCTAGAGTATTGAATACTTGGCATGAAGATTTCGTTGATGAAGATACTGGAGAAGTTGTTTCAATCGAAAGAAATGAAATTATTTTAGACAGAGATACCGTTATTGATAAAGATAATGTTGAAGAGATAATTGAGGCAAATGTTAAATCTATCTTATTACATAAAGAAGATAATAATGTTGTTGATTATTCTATTATTCATAATACTTTACAAAAAGACCCAACAAATTCTGAAAAAGAAGCTGTTGAACATATTTATAGACAATTAAGAAATGCCGAACCGCCTGATGAAGAAACGGCAAGAGGTATAATAGATAAATTATTTTTCTCCGAACAGAGATATAATCTTGGTGAAGTAGGAAGATACCGAATAAACAAAAAATTAGGTTTAGATACTTCTATGGACAAACAAGTTTTGACCAAAGAAGATATTATTACTATCGTTAAATATTTGATTGAGTTGATTAACTCAAAAGCAGAAATTGATGATATTGACCATTTATCAAACCGAAGAGTTCGAACTGTTGGTGAACAATTATCACAACAATTTGGTGTAGGTCTTGCTCGTATGGCTAGAACTATTAGAGAGAGAATGAATGTTCGGGATAATGAAGTGTTTACTCCTATTGATTTGATTAATGCTAAAACATTATCATCAGTAATTAACTCATTTTTTGGAACCAATCAGTTATCTCAATTTATGGATCAAACCAATCCATTAGCAGAGATTACACACAAAAGAAGATTATCAGCACTTGGACCAGGCGGACTTTCACGAGAAAGAGCTGGATTTGAGGTTCGAGATGTTCATTATACACACTACGGAAGACTTTGCCCTATTGAAACCCCAGAAGGACCAAATATTGGTTTGATTTCTTCGTTAGGAGTTTATGCAAAAGTAAACGGAATGGGTTTTATCGAAACTCCATATCGTAAAGTAAAAAATGGTGTAGTTGATTTGAATTCAACTCCAATATACCTTTCTGCCGAAGAAGAAGAAGGTCAATTAATTGCACAAGCAAATATTGAAATGGATGCTTCAGGTAAAATTACTGCTGAAAATGTAATTGCAAGAATGGAAGGTGATTTTCCTGTAATTGACCCAAGTGAGGTACATTATACCGATGTTGCACCAAATCAAATTGCATCAATATCGGCATCGTTAATTCCTTTCTTGGAACATGATGATGCGAATAGAGCCCTGATGGGATCAAACATGATGCGTCAAGCAGTACCATTATTAAGACCCGAAGCACCAATTGTTGGGACAGGATTAGAAAGACAAGTAGCATCAGATTCTAGAGTTCTAATTAATGCTGAAGGTAATGGTGTTGTAGAATATGTTGATGCAAATATAATCACAATAAAATATGATCGTTCTGAAGAAGAAAGAATGGTTAGTTTTGAATCCGACGAGAAAACATATAATCTAATTAAATTTAGAAAAACCAATCAGAGTACTTCAATCAACCTAAAACCTATTGTAAGAAAAGGAAATAGAGTTATTAAAGGTCAAGTTCTTTGTGAAGGATATGCTACCCAAAACGGAGAATTAGCATTGGGAAGAAATCTAAAAGTAGCATTTATGCCATGGAAAGGTTACAACTTCGAAGATGCGATTGTAATTTCTGAAAAAGTAGTTAGAGATGATATTTTTACATCAATACATGTTGATGATTATTCATTAGAAGTAAGAGATACCAAATTAGGAAATGAAGAATTGACTAATGATATTCCTAATGTTTCTGAAGAAGCGACAAAAGATTTGGACGAAAATGGTATGATTAGAATTGGTGCTGAAGTAAAACCTGGCGACATTCTTATCGGAAAAATCACACCAAAAGGAGAATCAGATCCAACACCTGAAGAAAAACTTTTAAGAGCTATTTTTGGAGACAAAGCAGGTGATGTAAAAGATGCTTCATTAAAAGCCACACCATCACTACATGGAGTTGTTTTAGATAAAAAATTATTCGCAAAAGCCGTTAAAGATAAAAGAAAACGCAGCCAAGATAAAGATGCGTTGGATAAATTAGAAATGGAATTCGAAACCAAATTTGTTGAATTAAAAGATAAATTAATCGAAAAACTTCTTGTAATTGTTGATGGAAAAACATCACAAGGTGTAATAAACGATTTAGGAGAAGAAGTTTTACCAAAAGGTAAAAAATATTCTAAAAAAATGTTACAATCTGTCGAAGATTTTGCACATTTAACAAAAGGAGCTTGGGTTGCTGAATCAAAAACCAATAATATGGTAATTGATTTAATACACAACTATAAAATTAAGTTGAATGACCTGCAAGGATCTTTAAGAAGAGAAAAATTTACAATTACCGTAGGTGATGAATTACCCGCTGGAATTTTAAAACTTGCAAAAGTATATATTGCAAAAAAACGAAAACTAAAAGTTGGAGATAAAATGGCAGGACGACACGGAAACAAAGGTATTGTTGCACGAATTGTTCGTCATGAAGATATGCCTTTCCTTGAAGACGGAACACCAGTCGATATCGTTTTAAATCCACTTGGAGTACCCTCTCGTATGAACATCGGACAAATTTATGAAACAGTTTTAGGATGGGCAGGAATGAATTTAGGTCGCAAATTTGCAACCCCAATTTTTGACGGAGCCTCACTCAACCAGATTAATGAATTGACCGATGAAGCAGGTGTTCCAAGATTTGGACACACCCACTTATACGACGGAGGAACAGGAGAAAGATTCCATCAAGCAGCAACAGTTGGAGTAATCTATATGTTAAAACTTGGACACATGGTTGATGATAAAATGCACGCCCGTTCTATAGGTCCTTACTCATTAATCACTCAACAACCATTAGGTGGTAAAGCACAATTTGGAGGACAAAGATTTGGTGAAATGGAAGTTTGGGCACTTGAGGCTTATGGTGCATCTAGTACATTAAGAGAAATCCTAACCGTAAAATCCGATGATGTAGTAGGTAGAGCCAAAACTTACGAAGCCATCGTAAAAGGCGAAACCATGCCAGAGCCAGGACTGCCAGAATCATTCAATGTGTTAATGCACGAATTGAAAGGACTTGGATTAGACATTCGTTTAGAGGAGTAAAAATAGTTATCGATTGTCAGTTATCAGTTCATTCTGAAAACTGACACCTTGATAATTAATAATAATTATTTGAAGCTAATCCCGCTATCCGTTACAATCTTTTATTTTTTTAAAGAAAAAAAATAAAAGGATTTTCACTATTATCGGGGCTAAAAAAGCAGTAGACATTGTTAATAACCAGTTACAAAACTGAAAATTAAAAATTGACAACTGACAACTAAAAAATTGATTATGATAAATAACAACAATAACAGAAACAATAACAAGGATAAAAACCCAGTTATTAAAAGGTTTAATAAAATTTCAATCGGTTTGGCATCGCCAGAATCAATCTTGGCAGAATCAAGAGGTGAAGTTTTGAAACCAGAAACTATCAATTATAGAACACACAAACCTGAAAGAGACGGTCTATTTTGCGAAAGAATTTTTGGACCAGTAAAAGATTTTGAATGTGCTTGTGGAAAATACAAAAGAATCAGATACAAAGGTATTATCTGCGACCGTTGTGGTGTTGAAGTAACCGAGAAAAAAGTGCGTAGAGATAGAGTTGGACACATCAATCTTGTTGTCCCAATTGCTCATATATGGTATTTCCGTTCTTTGCCAAACAAAATTGGATATATTTTAGGCTTACCTTCTAAGAGATTAGATATGATTATTTACTATGAAAGATTCGTAGTAATTCAGCCAGGTATCGCAAAAAATCATGAAGGAGAACCAATACAACGGTTAGACTTTTTGACAGAAGAAGAATACTTAAATATTTTAGAAACTCTTCCTGCTGATAATCAACATCTTGATGATTTTGATCCAAATAAATTTGTTGCCAAAATGGGAGCCGAATGTATTATGGATTTATTAGCACGAATAGATTTAGATGTCCTTTCGTATGAACTGCGTCATTCTGCAAACAATGAAACATCAAAACAAAGAAAAACGGAAGCATTAAAAAGACTACAAGTAGTTGAGTCTTTCCGTGAATCAAACATAAACCGTGAGAATCGTCCTGAATGGATGATTATAAAAGTTGTTCCTGTAATTCCACCAGAATTGCGTCCATTGGTACCGCTTGATGGCGGTAGATTTGCAACCTCAGATTTGAATGATTTGTATCGAAGAGTTATCATTCGTAATAATCGTCTAAAAAGATTGGTAGAAATAAAAGCACCAGAAGTTATCTTAAGAAACGAAAAAAGGATGTTGCAAGAGTCCGTAGATTCATTATTTGACAACACCCGAAAAGCATCCGCAGTAAAAACAGAATCAAACCGACCTCTAAAATCTCTATCCGATTCGTTAAAAGGTAAACAAGGTCGTTTCCGTCAAAATTTATTAGGTAAAAGGGTAGATTACTCAGCTCGTTCTGTAATTGTTGTTGGTCCAGAATTAAAATTATTTGAATGTGGTTTGCCAAAAGACATGGCAGTCGAATTATATAAACCATTCGTAATCAGAAAATTAATTGAAAGAGGAGTTGTAAAGACAGTAAAATCAGCCAAAAAAATTATTGATAAAAAAGAACCCGTAGTTTGGGACATTCTTGAAAATGTAATTAAAGGACACCCTGTATTACTAAATCGTGCTCCTACTCTACACCGTTTGGGAATTCAATCTTTTCAACCAAAACTAATCGAAGGAAAAGCAATTCAATTGCACCCATTGGTTTGTACGGCATTTAATGCCGATTTTGATGGGGATCAAATGGCGGTTCACTTACCACTTGGACCAGAAGCAATTTTAGAAGCTCAATTATTATTATTAGCCTCGCATAATATTCTGAATCCTGCAAACGGGGCTCCCGTTACTGTACCCTCTCAAGACATGGTCTTGGGTCTATATTATATGACCAAAGAGCGTTTATCAACTCCAGAAAAAGTTATTTTGGGAGAAGGATTAATTTTTTATTCTGCTGAGGAAGTAAATATTGCATTAAACGAAGGAAAATTAGAATTGAATGCAAGAGTGAAAATTCGTGCAAAAGATCTTAATGAGAAAGGTGAATTAGTTTACAAAATTATTCAAACTACAGCTGGAAGAGTTCTATTTAATGAAGTAGTTCCAGAAGAAGCTGGTTATATCAACGAAGTTTTAACTAAAAAATCATTACGAGATATTATCGGACATATTTTAGCGGTAACAGATGTACCAACAACAGCAGCTTTCTTAGATAATATGAAAGATATGGGGTATAAATATGCCTTCAAAGGCGGATTATCATTCTCATTAGGCGATATTAGAATCCCTGAAGAAAAAACTAAATTAGTAGCCGATGCAAGAGTTCAAGTAGAAGGAGTTTCTGCCAATTATAATATGGGATTAATCACTAATAATGAAAGATATAACCAAGTAATTGATATTTGGACATCTGCTAATGCACAACTTACAGAATTAGCAATGAAGAATATCCGTGAAGACCAACAGGGTTTCAACTCGGTATATATGATGCTTGATTCTGGAGCAAGGGGTTCAAAAGAGCAAATTCGTCAGCTTACAGGTATGCGTGGATTGATGGCAAAACCAAAAAAATCAACCGCTGGCGGTGGCGAAATCATCGAAAATCCAATTTTATCTAACTTTAAAGAAGGATTATCAATTTTAGAATATTTTATCTCTACGCACGGTGCTCGAAAAGGTTTGGCAGATACCGCTTTAAAAACGGCAGATGCTGGATATTTAACAAGAAGATTACACGATGTTTCACAAGATGTTATTGTAAATATTGAAGATTGTGGTACCTTAAGAGGAATTGAAGTTTCAGCATTAAAGAAAAATGAAGAAATTGTTGAAACCTTTGGTGAAAGAATTTTAGGCCGAGTTGCATTGCAAGATGTAGTTAATCCTTTGAATAATGAAATTTTAGTAGCAGCAGGCGAGCAAATTACTGAAGCTATTATGAGAAAAATAGAAGCATCTCCTGTTGAAAAAATGGAAGTCCGATCGCCATTGGTTTGTGAAGCTCCTAAAGGAATTTGTGCAAAATGTTATGGTCGAAATTTAGCTACAGGAAAAATGACTCAAAGAGGTGAGGCAGTCGGAGTTATTGCAGCACAATCTATTGGAGAACCAGGAACTCAGCTTACCCTAAGAACCTTCCATGTCGGTGGGGTTGCAGGTGGAATATCAGAAGAATCAAGTATTTTAGTAAAATTTGCAGGTCGATTAGAAATAGATGATTTAAAAACTGTTAAAGGAGAAGATAACGATGGTAACGCAGTTGATATTGTAGTTTCTCGTTCAACAGAATTAAAATTAATTGATGTAAAAACTGATATTTTATTAGCTACAAATAATATTCCTTACGGTTCTATCATTTATGTAAAAGATGGTCAGGTAGTCCAAAAAGGAGCATTAATTTGTAAATGGGATCCATACAACGGAGTAATTATCTCTGAATTTACAGGGAAAATTGCTTATGAAGATTTAGAACAAGGTCAATCATTCCAAGTTGAAATTGATGAACAAACTGGTTTCCAAGAAAAAGTAATTTCTGAAGGAAGAAACAAAAAATTAATCCCAACTTTATTGGTTTATGGTAAAGATGGTGAGTTAATTAGATCATACAATTTACCAGTTGGAGCTCACTTGATGGTTGAAGATGGAGAAAAAATAAAACAAGGTAAAATTTTAGTAAAAATTCCTCGTCGTTCATCAAAATCTGGCGATATCACAGGTGGTTTACCAAGAATTACCGAGTTACTTGAAGCAAGAAATCCTTCAAATCCAGCAGTAGTATCAGAAATTGATGGTGTAGTAACTTTTGGTAAAATCAAGAGAGGTAATCGTGAAATTATTGTTGAATCTAAATTTGGAGATGTTAGAAAATATTTAGTGAAGTTGTCAAGTCAGATATTGGTACAAGAAAACGACTTTGTGCGTGCAGGAGTGCCATTGTCAGACGGTGCGATTACACCAGAAGATATTTTGAGAATTCAAGGACCAGCAGCTGTACAACAGTATTTGGTTAATGAAATCCAAGAAGTGTATCGTTTGCAAGGGGTAAAAATCAACGACAAGCATTTTGAAGTTGTTATCCGTCAAATGATGCGAAAAGTACGAGTTGAAGATACAGGAGACACTTTATTCCTTGAAGATCAATTGATTCATACCAAAGATTTTATTGTTGAAAATGATAAATTGTACGGAATGAAAGTTGTTGAAGACGCAGGGAATTCGGATTCGATGAAAGCAGGACAAATCATTTCGGCAAGAGATTTAAGAGATGAAAACTCATTATTGAAACGAAATGATAAGAATCTTGTAGTTGCGAGAGATGTTATTACCGCAACGGCAACTCCTGTTTTGCAAGGAATTACAAGAGCTTCATTGCAAACCAAATCATTTATATCAGCAGCATCGTTCCAAGAAACTACAAAAGTTTTGAACGAAGCGGCAGTAGCTGGAAAGGTAGATTACTTGGAAGGTTTGAAAGAAAATGTTATTGTAGGACACCGTATTCCAGCAGGAACGGGTATGCGAGAATATGATCACACAATTGTAGGGTCAAAAGAGGAATACAATGGTATGATGACAGGAAAAGAAGAGGAGATGAATTATTAAATCCCCACCCTAACCCTCCCCGAAGGGGAGGGAATAAAAAATTTCCCAATAGTTTAAAGTTCGCTTTAAATTGTTGGGATTTTTTGGTTAATAATCTGCTCCCATGCCTGTGCAGAAGAGGGTTAGTG
>DYPB01000139.1 GCA_020720185.1 Flavobacterium psychrophilum
AATGAAAGTAACAAATCATATAAAAAATGCCAACGGGAAAACACTTTTTTCGTTCGAGATTATTCCGCCACAAAAGGGGAAAAGTATACAAGAATTGTATGACAATATTGATCCCTTGATGGAGTTCAATCCGCCGTTTATAGATGTAACGACCTCCAGAGAAGAGTATATTTATATTGACAAAGGCAATGGATTGTTAGACAAAAAACTCACCCGAATGCGACCTGGAACACTGGGAATTTGTGCGGCAATACAACATAAATATTCGGTAGATACCATTCCGCACATACTTTGTGGTGGGTTTACGAAAGAAGAAACCGAGTATCTGCTGGTTGATTGTCATTATTTGGGGATAGACAATGTGGTGGCACTTCGGGGCGACTCGATGAAAGACGAGCAGTATTTTGTACCCACAAAAGGCGGTAATGAATATGCCGTCGATTTGGTCAAACAAATCAAACAACTCAATGATGGCAAGTATTTGCACGATGTTTTGGATGTGCATAACAAGTCCAATTTTTGTATTGGCGTGGCGGGTTATCCCGAAAAACATTTAGAAGCACCATCGCTTTTATCGGATTTAAAACGCTTGAAAGAAAAGCAAGATGCAGGGGCAGATTATGTAGTTACGCAAATGTTTTTTGACAATCAGAAGTATTTTGACTTTGTAAAAAAAGCACAAGAAATGGGGATTACCATTCCAATAATTCCAGGGATTAAGCCATTAGCAGTAAAAAAACATTTACAGATTTTACCCCAAATATTTCGTATCGATTTGCCCGAAGAGTTGATATTTGCTGTCGAAAAATCAAAATCTCCAGCCGAAATTAGACAAGTCGGCATTGAATGGGCAATTCAACAATCGAAAGAATTGAAAGCCGCAGGCGTGCCTGTTTTACATTATTATTCAATGGGAAAAAGCGAAAATATTAGACAAATTGCGAAGGCGGTTTTTTAGGAAAAAAATATTTGTATTATGAACTATAAGTAATAGTTAATTTCCTGCTCTAAACAAGAAATCTTTCTCATTTTCAGACAAACTATCATAGCCTGACTTGCTAATTTTATCAAGAATTTCGTCTATTTGTTGTTGGGTTTTGTCTTTAATCACAATTTTCGAAACGGGTTTGGGTGCAGGTTTTGTATAGTTTGTATGAACTTTCTTAAACGGTGTTTTTTGTTTTTTATTAAATAAATTCAAAACGGGCATAATGCTTTTGCTCAAATCGGTGCCGTTTTGTAATAATTTAATGTACAAAAATCCGAAAAATGCACCTGCCAAATGAGCTATATGTCCGCCAGAATTATCAGCAAAAACACTCATAAAATCAAATAATAAAATTACGGCCGTTAGGTGCCATAGTTTTATGTTTCCTATTATCAATAATCTGATATTCATTAAAGGTTGATAGGTTGATGTGGCAACCAAAATTGCCATTATTGATGCAGATGCTCCAACAATTGGTGCATTTTTTTGCATCAGAAAGAAACTAAAAACGAAACAAATTCCAGCAAAAATGGCACTCAAAAAATAGAGTCCAATAAATTGTCTGTTATTAAAAAATGTTAAAAATAACCTTCCTGCAAGGTTGAGTACCATCATATTAAAAAATAAGTGCCAAAAACTGTCATGCAAAAAAGCATAAGTAATTAGTGTCCATATATTTAATAAAGCGATATTATGGTCGGAATATAATGCCAACCAATTTGGAAATAAAAACTGTTGGTTTCTAAAAAAAAACAATAACGACAACAAAAAAACAACTATATTCCAATAGATAAATTTATGGGCAATGTTACCCATTTTATATTCTAATTTTATGTCGTCTATTATTTTATTCATAATCTTTAAATTTCGGGTTTTATTTGCTAAAGGTGGGTTCTATAAATTAGTTTTTTTGTAAATTTATTTTTTTACTGATGTTCTTTTTGTTTTATTTTGGCATCTTTTTCCCATTTTTTTTGTTCAAATATGGGGATATTTGAACAAAAAGAAAGAAAAAATCTATTCAAAATAATTCCAAAAATAGCCATCAGCTAATTTATAGAACCCATCTAAAATTTAATCCCATCTGGTATGATTAAATTTATTGTTTCGCCAAAAGATCATCATTATAAATCCAAATAAAGCCCCACCAATATGTGCAAAATGTGCAATACCTGTTCCTCCGTAACCAAATATGGATTGGCCTTTTAGCCCTAAAAACAAATCAACAAAAATCATTCCTGGGATAAAATATTTTGCTTTTAAGGGTACTGGAATGAAATATAAATATATTTCACTTTCTGGAAACATCATTGCCGATGCTACCAATAAACCATATATTGCACCTGATGCTCCAACGACTTTTGACATATATCCAGCCGTAAAATTATCTAAACTTGACTGTCCTAAAAATTCTGTCCATCTGGTATCATATCCTCCTTGATTCAATATAGTTATTATTTCAGTTTTATTAAAACCATTCTCTAATAATGTAGTTAGTCCGCTTTCAAAAAAATAATAATTAACCAAATTATTAATCAAACCTGCTCCTAAACCACAAACGAGATAGAAAAACAAAAACCTTTTGCTTCCCCAAAAGTGTTCTAAATTGCTCCCAAAAGAATATAACGCAAACATATTAAAAACAATGTGCATCAAACTATCTTCTAACTTGGCGTGCATAAACATATGGGTAATAAACTGATACTCATAAAAATTAGGGTTTCCGAAAGAGTATAAAGCAAAGGAATCATACATCCACGGAAATAGAAAGTTAGCGGCTATAAAAAATATTCCGTTGATAATTATTAAATGCTTAACGGTATCGGTTATTCTATTCATAATGCAAATTTTTTGTCCAAATCTTCCACACGCATAGTTATGAAAGTGGGTTTATTAAAAGGTGAAATATTAGGATCTTTGCAAGCAAAGAGTCTGTTTAGTAAATTTTCTTGTGCCAATTCGTTCAAATAAGCTCCTGTTTTTACAGCCATGCTTTTAGCTAATGATTTGGCAATCATATCATTTTGACTAAAACTACTTTCTGGAATTCCGTTTTCTAAATCAGCTAATAGTTTTTCTAAAACTGATTTTATTTCGCTTTCGCTAATATTTATTGGTGTTCCCGAAATGATTATCTGGTCGTGATCATTATCTTCAAAGACAAAACCTGTGGTTTGTAATGAGGGTTGCAATTCTGTCAATAATTTCATTTCATTTGCCGAAAAATATAGGATTAAAGGAAATAATAATTGCTGACTGCTGGCATGTTTTAAGGTAATATTGGTTAAAAACTCTTCGTATAAAATTCTTTGATGGGCTTTATTTTGATCAATAATTAACAAGCCTGTTTTTAAGGGCGAAATTATATATTTTTTTTGGATTTGATAGGATTTTTGTACGGATTGTTCCACTTCATCGTCGGCAAATATTGAAGAGGTAATTACATCTGATTCAAAATTATTGGATTCTTTATAACTTTCATTACCTACATATAATGATTCCCAATTTGCCGTTAAATTTGGTTTTTTATATTCATTATAGTTCCTTTTTGGGATGTCGGTATCAAAGGGATTAAAGGCTCTATCGATTTGAATTTCTGGAACTTGTGCGTCTTGATTTTTATAATTATACGGAGTGTCTAAATTTGAATCTCTGTCAAAATCTAAAACTGGTGCAACACTAAATTGTCCCAAACTGTGTTTTATTGACGACCTCAAAATAGCATACAAAGCATGTTCATCGTCAAATTTTATCTCCGTTTTTGTTGGATGAATGTTAATATCGATGGTATTTGGTGGCACCTGCAAATAAATAAAATAACTGGGTTGAGTTCCCATTGGCAACAATCCTTCGTAAGCTGTCATAACGGCATGGTGCAGGTAACCATTTTTTATATACCTATCATTTACAAAAAAAAATTGCTCTCCTTTACTCTTTTTTGCATATTCCGATTTAGATACAAATCCATAAATGTTTAAAATATCTGTTTCTTCTTTTATTGGAACTAATTTTTCATTGGTTTTTCCCGAAAATATATTTACAATCCGTTGTCTTAAATTGCTCATCGGAAGATTAAAAACCTCACTTCCATTATGATAGAATGAAAAATTAATATTATGATGTGCCATTACTACCCGCTGAAATTCATCTACAATATGACGAAATTCTACTGTATCCGACTTTAAAAAATTGCGTCGAGCAGGAATATTAAAGAATAAATTTTTAACTGAAAAAGAAGTTCCTTTAGGCAAAACGGCAACATCTTGAGAGATAAATTTGCTGCCTTCAATGATAATATGTGTGCCTAACTCTTCTTGATCAGGACGGGTTTTCATTTCAATATGGGCAATAGCTGCTATTGATGCTAATGCTTCGCCACGAAATCCTTTAGTATGCAGGGAAAATAAATCTTCTGCCTGACGAATTTTTGAGGTAGCGTGTCTTTCAAAACACATTCGAGCATCGGTAACAGTCATTCCTAGCCCGTTATCAATAACCTGTACTAACGATTTTCCTGCATCTTTAATTATCAATTTAATATCGGTTGCCTTTGCATCAACAGCATTTTCTAGTAATTCTTTTACTACAGATGCGGGTCGTTGCACTACTTCGCCAGCCGCAATTTGGTTGGCAACATGATCGGGAAGTAATTGAATAATGCTTGGCATTTTTGATTGTTAGATAATTATATTTCTATATTGAAGTTTGCAAATTTACATTAAAATATCGTTTTAACCCAAATTACGCATTAGACTTCGTTATGAAAACTCAAAATGCAATAAAA
>DYPB01000140.1 GCA_020720185.1 Flavobacterium psychrophilum
TTAATTTTTAATTTTTAATTTTTAATTTTTAATTTTTAATTTTTAATTTTTAATTGAATTAAACTTTCCTACCCATTAAATTTTCGCCAAATGATTGCAAAATATTCCTTTTTTCGTTTTCAATACTAATTTTTTGAAGTATTGAAAACGCTTTTAATGAATATTCTTGAATGGCTTGTTGGGTCGCTTTTGCGGCTCCTGTTTGTTCAAAAATTTCTTTCGAGCTGTTAATTTTATCAACATTATCCTCTGGGTGAATCGAAAATAAATGCAGGAGTTGCTCTTTCTGATTTGCATCTGCATATTCTAATGCTTTTAGATACAAATAGGTTTTTTTATTTTCAATAATATCACCACCTACTTGCTTTCCGAAGGTTTTTGGGTCGCCAAAAGCATCTAAATAATCGTCTTGTAATTGAAAAGCCAAACCAAGGTTTAATCCAAAATCATAAATCAAATTGGTGTTTTCGGTAGAAGTTTCGGCAACAATAGCTCCCATTTTCATGGCGGCGGCAACCAAAACTGCGGTTTTATATTCAATCATTTTTAAATATTCGTCAATAAAAACATCGTCTCGGGTTTCAAAATCGACATCTAATTGCTGTCCTTCACAAACTTCGAGAGCGGTTTTGCTAAACAGCTTTGCTAATTCTCTAAAAACGGCTGTTTCATACTTTTCAAAATATTGATAAGCTAAAATCAACATAGCATCGCCTGATAAAATGGCAGTGTTTATGTTCCATTTTTCATGAACCGTTTCGTTGCCTCGTCGCAAGGGTGCGTCGTCCATAATATCATCGTGTACTAACGAAAAGTTATGAAAAACCTCGACCGCTAATGCTGCTGGCAGTGCTTTTTTATAATCGGTTTCAAAAATTTCGGCAGTCATTAAAGTCAAAACAGGACGAATACGTTTGCCACCAAGTTCTAAAATATAATTAATCGGTTCGTACAAATTCTTTGGAGATTTGTTAATATATTCTGCCGTTAAATAATCCGAAATGAATTGTTGGTATTGATAAATGGAATGCATCTTTTGAGTTGGGAGTTGGAGGATTTAGTAATATTAATTATGCAAAATTAACTGAAAAAAACTGAAAATAATATTATATTTGTAATGAATTTAATTGAATATATATGATTTTAAATATAGCAGTAATAGGTTGTGGTACAATGGGTAGTGGCATTGCACAAGTAGCTGCAACGGCAGGTTGTAATGTTAAAATATTCGACACGAATAAGGGAGCTTTAACAAAAAGTCAATCAAATTTAGAAAATTCGTTATCAAAATTAGTTGAGAAAGTTAAAATAGATAGCGAAAAAAAAGAGCAAATTCAGAACAATATTATTTATATCGATGATTTAAAAGCGTTGTCAGATACTGATTTAGTTATTGAAGCCATTATTGAGAATCTAGAAATAAAACAAAAATTATTTGCCGATTTAGAACAAATTGTATCTTCTGAAACAATTTTAGCCTCCAACACATCTTCCCTATCAATTACCTCGATAGCAGGAAGTTGTAAAATTTCAAGCCGAGTTGTGGGGATTCATTTTTTTAACCCTGCACCATTAATGCAGTTGGTTGAAGTGGTTCCAGCCATTCAAACGAGTAACGAAATTCTAGAAAAAACTGTTGGAATTATTACCGATTGGAAAAAAACTGTAGCCGTTGCCAAAGACACCCCAGGTTTTATCGTAAACCGTGTTGCCAGACCTTTTTATAGCGAGGCTATTAAGATTTATGAAGAGGGTTTTGCAAACATCAAAACCATAGATTTTGCAATGAAATCAATTGGAAATTTCAAGATGGGTCCTTTTGAATTGATGGATTTTATAGGACACGATGTCAATTATGCGGTTACCGAGAGTGTATTCAAATCGTTTTATTTTGATCCCAGATACAAACCTTCTTTAACTCAAAAACGATTGGTCGAAGCAGGTTTTTTAGGTCGAAAATCAGGTAGAGGTTTTTATGATTATTCCGTCATTGCGAGGAACGAAGCAATCTCATCTGACCAAAAACTACTCCAATATATTTTCGATAGAATTTTAATAATGTTAATTAATGAAGCTGCCGATGCCTTATTTTTAAATATCGCTTCTGCAAAAGATATTGACAACGCTATGACTAAAGGCGTAAATTATCCCAAAGGATTGTTGGCTTGGGCAAATGAAATTGGTATAGAAAATTGCATACAACAACTTGATAATTTGTACAATGAATATCATGATGATAGATATAGATGCAGTCCTATTTTAAGAAAAATGGCAATAAGAAACGAGCTTTTTTTGGTTTAAATTTATAACTTTACAAACTAATAATTTGATTTTTAAAATCATGAAAAAATCATTTCAAACAAAACAGATTCTCCACTCAATCCAAACCATCGTGCAGCTGCCTCTCACTTTCAAGGAGGGGTTGTGGAGCAGAAAAATAAAATGATTTTTCAATCCCCAATAAATACTATCTTTACCACAGATAAAATTTTAAACAAATTATAACAGTATAAAAAGTGAACAACAAAAACCAAGAAACCGTAAAAACAGTTTTTACATTATATCTCGAAAAAAACGGGCATCGAAAAACCCCCGAAAGATTTGCAATATTGCAAGAAATTTATAACAGCGAAGAACATTTTGATATAGAAAATTTATATATCAAAATGAAAAATAAAAAATATAGAGTCAGCCGTGCTACCCTATATAATACCATCGAACTTTTATTAGACTGCGGTTTGGTTCGAAAACACCAGTTTGGAAAAAACCAATCCCATTACGAAAAATCATACTTTGATAAACAACACGACCACATTATTATGACCGATTCGGGGGAAGTAATGGAATTTTGCGACCCCAGAATTCAAACCATCAAAAAAACAATAGAAGAAATTTTTGATATCGAAATTCATAACCATTCTCTATATTTTTATGGCACAAAAAAAATCTCAAAAACCTAATTTTGAGATTTTTTTTATAGCGTATTGAATCCAAATTACGCATTTTTAAATTTTTATTTCCTGTTTTTTAATACTACTTTCGCAACTTCAAAAAATAACGAAACTACCACAACAACTCACCACTCATAATTTATAACTAAAATGATTACTATAAACGATATTTCAGTACAATTTGGAGGCACTACCCTATTTAGCGAAGTTTCTTTTGCAATAAACGAAAACGATAAAATTGCTCTAATGGGCAAAAATGGTGCTGGAAAAAGTACGCTTTTAAAGATAATTTCTGGACAATCAAAACCCTCAACAGGTTCGGTATCAATACCAAAAGAAGCGGTAGTTGCCTATTTGCCACAGCATTTATTAACCATAGATGGAGCAACAGTTATAGAAGAGGCCTCAAAAGCATTTGGCGAAATTTTTAAAATGAAAGCAGAAATTGACCAAATTAATGAACAACTAACCATCAGAACCGATTATGAATCAGATGGTTACATGAAATTGATTGAACGAGTTTCGGATCTGTCTGAAAAATATTATGCCATTGAAGAAGTAAATTATGAAGCCGAAGTAGAAAAAATCCTTACAGGACTTGGATTTCTCCGCACTGATTTTACCCGTCAAACCTCTGAATTTTCGGGTGGGTGGCGAATGAGAATCGAACTAGCAAAAATATTATTGCAAAAACCAGACCTTATATTATTGGACGAGCCAACCAATCATATGGATATTGAAAGTATCCAATGGTTGGAAGATTTTTTAATCAATTCCGCTAAAGCCGTAGTAGTAATTTCGCACGATAGAACCTTTGTTGATAACATTACCAATAGAACTATTGAAGTAACAATGGGCAGAATTTATGACTATAAAGCAAAATACACCCATTATCTTGAACTCCGAAAAGACCGCCGTATTCATCAACAAAAAGCTTATGATGAGCAACAGCGAATGATAGCTGACAATCAAGCTTTTATAGATAGATTTAGAGGCACTTTCTCAAAAACGGATGCCGTACAATCACGAGTAAAAATGCTAGAAAAATTAGTTTTGGTCGAAGTTGATGAAGTGGATACCTCTGCCTTAAAATTAAAATTTCCGCCAGCCGCCCGATCAGGGCAATATCCAGTTATTGTTAAAGATATGTCTAAACAATATGGAGATAATATAATTTTTAAAGACGCCAATATTGTTATTGAACGAGGGCAAAAAGTGGCTTTTATTGGCAAAAATGGAGAAGGAAAATCGACGATGATTAAAGCCATTATGAAAGAAATCGAAATTAATTCAGGCTCTGTGGAAATAGGTCATAATGCTCAAATTGGTTATTTTGCTCAAAATCAGGCCTCTTTATTAGACGAAAATGCTACAATATTCGAAACCATTGACAATATTGCAGTAGGTGAAATTAGAACCCAAATCAAGAATATTTTAGGAGCCTTTATGTTTCATGGAGATGATATTACCAAGAAAGTAAAAGTGCTGTCAGGTGGTGAAAAAACCCGATTGGCAATGATAAAATTATTGTTAGAGCCTGTAAATTTATTAATTCTTGATGAACCCTCAAACCATTTAGATATGAAGACCAAAGACATAATTAAGGATGCTTTACGAGATTTTGATGGTACTTTGATATTAGTTTCTCACGATAGAGATTTCTTGGACGGATTGGCAACTAAAGTTTTTGAATTTGGTAACAAACGAGTAAAAGAACATTTTGAAGATGTAACGGGTTTCTTGGCAAATAAAAAAATGGAAAGTTTGAAAGAAATTGAGAAATAAAAAGAATTGTGAGTTCTAAATGCTAATTGAA
>DYPB01000141.1 GCA_020720185.1 Flavobacterium psychrophilum
GGACTATTTTTGAAGAAAGAATACTTTTGTATTTTGAATTTAAAAATAGGAGTAGTATTGGGCAAATCTATATAGTTTTTTTAAATTACAAAAGGGGAAAAACCCTACTATTTTTTAGGGAAAATACCCTTTTGAAAAAATAGACTTCCATAAACTTGTTTTTCGTTGCATCTTAAAAACAATGCAAAGATTGAGTGTTTTCAACTACTTACCAAAAAAATGTCGTGAAATACAGGAAATATAACGTGAAATACACGATTATTTTTTGCAAATAATATAATAGCTTTTAAAAACAAAAAAAAGGCTATCAAAACAATGTTTGACAGCCCTTTTTAAATAATTAAAATAATCTTATTTTGATAAATTACCACCAATATTTGGTGTTATATGTCACGTTTTTTGGCTGTCCATTTCCATACGCTTTTCCAATCTCTTTCATTGCCTCGATGCGGTCTTTTTCAAGCCCAACTTCTTGTTCGTATCTAATTTTAAATTCACGATTGTCGTTTTCAATCATTTTCTTTTCAACTTTAGCACCTAATATTTTAGCTTGAGCAAAACAATTTGAACTCGGATTTATAGTTGCAACAATGCTTGCCACTTCATTAGCTCCGTATTCATTAGGATTAGCTGCCCAGATATTCGAGGCATTTGATAGTTTTAATTTACAATCATTATCAATTGCTTTTTGATAAATAGTTGCCATTTTTTGCTGTGCTTGTGCAAAACAACTCGAAGCATCGGGGATAGAGGTAAGTTTATAAAGAGCTTCTTGATATCGTTGTGTTTTTTCAAGTGCAGAAACCTCTGCTATAATAGAGGCACATTTAGCATTGTAATAAGTAATAATTTTTTGTTTTGCTTTTTCTATAAACGCTTGAAACTCCTTATCATTTGTTTTTAACCCCTTAAAAGCATCGATATAGGCTTTTGTTTTTGAAGCTCCTACACCTTTTAATGATGTGTTATATGTAGCAAATAGATTTCCATCTATACCGTTTCCAATATAAAAAGTTACACTCAAATCATATACATACATTGAAGGAGCGGTTGCTGTAATTACTTCATTTGAAACCGTTGAATTACACGTAAGTATAAAATTTGAGTTGATACCCTTTATAATTCCGTTTTCTGTTAAAATTTGACCCATTTTATTTAACAATGTTTGATGTGCTTCCGTCGGAATTCCATCAACCGTATCATCAATATAAGGAGCAATTTCTATATTGTTTGTTTGTGCTAATGCTATATTTTGGCTCACCATAGAAACAAAAAACACAACTATTATTTTTAATAAATTTTTCATATTTAAATTGTTTTTATTTTTCACCTAAAATTAATTTTGATTTACCTAAACCGTATTTGTCCATTATTTTATTTTCGATAGTAAATGGTGGAGCTTTTAAGTATTTATTCAAACCTCGTAAAAACATAGTAGCACTCATTCCATATCCTTTTTCGTCATAAACAGGTATCCGAGCATCTATTTCGATGTCGTTTTCGCCAGATGTAGATTCAAAAGCACCTTTAATTGTGTTTTCTCTCATCCAATCTTCTATAATTTCTCGAAGTTCTTTTCCGTTAAATTCAGTTTCAAAATCACTACCCCAAGAGTCCCACTTTTCAATATAAAATTTTACTTTTCGACCATTTTCAAATACATCGGCTGCATGAGTTTCTATTTGTGAAATAAATAAATCCATTTTTTTTAGCACCGCTTCTTCTAATAAAACAGGAGTAGAGGATTCAAAAGAGGGAGCACTTCCTGGATCGGTAACGGTGGCTACTGCTTGGCTCGTGTAAGAATCTATTCCTTGCATAGTAAAGCTAATTTGTTTTTTGGGACCCATTGATACTACTACCCAATCAATTTTTACCAAAATATCCGCTTTAGCCGTTTTCATTAATTTATCATATGCGTTTTCCGTAACACTTGATTTAGACGTTTTAGATTGAAGCACCATTTTTTCAGCATTATCGTTGTTTTGTGCATTCAATTTACCTTCAAGATTGATAATTTTTAAACCCCTTTCGTTCAATATACCTTCAACTTTGGCTATAACAGCCAACAAATCAGGATGTTCAAGTATTGCTTTTTTGTAATTAAATACATTATCCTCTACACCTTGATTATCAATTTTTGTATAGAAACCGTTGGCAGTCATCCATTTATCATGTGGCATTACCATAAATGATGTTTTTTTTGCTGCTGTTTGTCCTATTGCCCATTGTTGAAACAATACAATAAGAACTATAACTACTTTTTTCATATATATTATTTTGCTAAATTAGGTTGTTGTAATAGTTTAACTAATCCATTTCTATCGATTAGAACTTGGAATTCTAATGCCATGTTTAAAACTCTATCGGATTTTCGGATTTTTTTACTTCTGTTTTGAGATCGTGCTTCGTCATATACCTCTGCATAGATTCTATATTCTCCATTTTCGGATAAAAATGATTCAAAGAAACGTTGATATTCATTTTCAGCATTGGGTTTACCTAAAATTGCAGTTTTTTTACAAGATGTGTTTCCGTCTTGAATTCCTTTAAAAACGACATCTTTAAGTGCATTTTTAAGTGCCTCCTCTTTGCAGTTATCATAACTTGTTCCTCTTCCCCAAGCGGTAACTAGTAATTTTCCGTTTTGTTCACCAATACACGATGTTTTATAGGTATATGCACCTAATTCACGTGTTTTTAATTTCGACTTACAACCTAAAGTTGCTATCAAAAGAATTGAAAGTATTAAAACTATTTTTTTCATTTTTTTAAGTATTTAAAATTCTGATAAACTTCTGATAATACCAGCAGCTTCTAAGTCTTTTCGTAATAAGTCTTTTGAAACGGTTACTAAAATTCCTATTTTATATTCTTTACCCACTTTCATAACGTCTTTTGAGTCTATAGTTCCGCTGGTTGATTCAAATACATATTTCATATATTTTCCACCATCTTGAAAAAAAGTATCAAAATATTCTTTTTTTTCAAACTCTATATTTGGGTTTAAACATAATGGCTTTTGTCCAGCACAACCACCCTCTCTATTGCTTGGAATTCCTTTAAACAAAACTGCGTGTATAGCATTTTTCTTTGCTTGTTCATACGGGAAGTTTGCTTTTTTAGAAAAGGTATAAACTTTTACTAAATAGCTTCCATCACCTGCCACACCTACACATTCTACTTCATATCGCCATTCCATGGTGCGTTTGTCTTCTTTTTTTTGTGCAAATCCTATAAAACTTATCAATAGAAAAGTTAGGATTAGTTTAAATTTAGTTTTCATTTTTAATTATTTTTAGTTATTTAATTTGTCTAATGAGTAATCCTGTATAAAAATCTTTTCCGCTTACTTTGGTAAAATAGGTTCGATCAACAGTTTGGTCTTTGTTATCTTCTTCAGCACCAAATTGATTATCCCAAATTGGGAAGTTTTTATCAACTTTTAATTTACCGACTTGAACATAGGTTGTTTTGCCGTTTTCATCTACTTGTTGTTCTAAAACTTCAAATTTTGTTTTATTGGTTACTCCTTCTTTTAATCCTATTTTTGCCGTTATAGGTTCGGTTGTAAGCAATGGTGTTTTTGTTTTAAAAACATCGTATTCAACTTGTAGTTTAGCTATTACATTGTCAATAGATTTTAGGGTTGCTTTGCCAATAAGTTCTGCATTTGTTTTGTTTGTCATTGAAGTTGATTGAACATCTGAAAAAGATTTATCAGAACCAATATATTTCAAATTAAAAAATGTTGCGTTGTCAAAAGCTTCTTTTTTATCGGCTGTTATAGTTTTAGTATCTGCCCAAAGTTCATTATAAAATCGGCTGGCTGCTTCTTCGTCCCAAACCAATTGGTATAAATGTGCATTCGTAGAAACTACATAACCTTTGGCTAATGTTTTTACAGCGGTTTTTGCTGCTAAACTACCCAAAGCTCCTAATTTATTAGAAAGCAGACTAATTCCAACATTAGCTACTGAACCTAACTCTTCTTTGTTTAAATATTTTGAATCTAATATTAAAACAAATGTATTTCCTACTAATTCTTCTCCTGCATCTGCAAGCGTTGCCATTCCTCGAGTTGTAAGTTTGGATTTGGCAATATCTAAATTAGAAGCATCATAAAAACCTCTTTCTTTGATAAGATTCATATCAAAAGCACCTTTAGCATTTCTGTTAAACCATTTGGCTACTATTTGATTAGCAACTTTATTTGAAGTTAAAAAGTTATTATTAAAATCTACTTGATCAATACCAACACCTCTGTCTATAAATCTATTGGAAAGATTGTGATCATTAAACTTTGTAGGCAACAACTTTGTTGCAAAAAATTCTTTAATAACGTCTTCATAAGTTCTAGTAGCATCGGTTACCATCATGGTGTAAAGAGAACTTCTTCGATACTTGGTATCTACTGATTTTTCATTAGTTTGTGCATTCACAAACGTAGTAGAAAGGGCAAGAGCCCATACAAGAGTAATTTTTTTCATATAAAGTTAGATTTTTATTTGCCTACTTAATGGCATTGGCACTCCAAAAACGTGACAAACATAAACAATAATTTTTAAAAGGCAAAATAAAATAAAGTATATTTTTTTATGTTTTGTATGTCATCTTAAAAACAATGCAAAGATTGAGTGTTTTCAACTACTTAGCAAAAAAATGTCGTGAAATACAGGAAATATAAGTGCTTATTTTTGAAGTAGTTTGAGTTTGGAATAGATTTCTAATGCGTAAT
>DYPB01000142.1 GCA_020720185.1 Flavobacterium psychrophilum
CAAAAGCATACCAAATTTGAAAATCAACCTTTTTATTGATAGAACCTTTGGTGCCAAAACGTCCACGACGTATATTTATATCAAAACGATCATCAGCACCAGCTGCCATACGGTCAACATCCATTTGTTGAGAAACCGCCCATATTTGAGCCATGTGAAAAATTTGTAGTTTTTGTCCATTTTCTTTGTTTTCATATACTACTTGCGCAACAGATTTCATTGAAAATAAAACTGTTACTATTGCGATAATTAATTTAAAGTTTTTCATTTATAAAATATTAATGGTTAAAAAATAAACCCAAGTTTTTGAAATATTAATATTCTTACTTGGGTTTATTATAATTTAAAATTTATTTGCCGGTTACGTATTCGTAATTTGCAGGTTTACTAAATTTGGATTTGCTCATAGTATCAAAAATCAATCCGTTGATCCCGAATTCCATTCCTTTGGCATCATATCCTAAAATATTCAACCAAGAAGCAGTAGTTAAAGCCGCATGACCGGTTAAGCAATATTGAACAATAATTTTATCAGATGGATAATTATTGATATTCCCGTGTTTTTCATCCACTTTGATATAAGGGCAAGCAAATTGTTGTGCTCCTTTTACCATACCTAAACCATCATACTCTTTAGCGGTTCCTTGATTTACAACATATAATTTATCAGCATTGTCCATCATTTCTTTCGGACTGATACTGACCGCTTCATAACCTTTGTCCAAAAATGCTTGTGCTCTGGCTTCAGCTATTTCTTTCCCTGTTTTTTTTCCGGTTTTCAATACCGGTTTTGATTCGAAAACTGTTGGTTTTGGAGCAATGTCTTTGGTCCAATTATTATGTTTGTTAGCAAATCCTGATAATTTTTTACTCCACACATTAAATTTGGTATTCCAACCACTCATTCCGAATTTTAACACTTTGGTTTTAGGAAAACCTGCCATACGCAATGCCACTGCTGCTGCTGCTGCTGCTTGACCATCTTCAGAAACTACGAGAATTCTATCCGGAGCATTATTGGCTTTAGCATAACGAATTACTTCTTTGTAAGCCACATTGTGTGCACCGGGAAGGTGACCATCCTCAAAGTCAAGGGTACCATTTTTTGGTGCATCATCGCCTTGACGTAAATCAATAATAAAGTAGTCTGATAGGTTTTCTACAACGGCATCTGCGGTAGGAATCCAAGTTTTGCGATCCATCACTTTATCTAAATCTAAATTGTTATCTACCATATACTGAGTTAAGATATCAAATTCAGATTTTTTTTGTGCATTTGCGTTAAATCCTAAAAATAAAACAAATAGGATAAAACTTAATTTTTTTAATAAAGACATATTTTAATAAATTTAGTTGTTTATAATTATTTAGTTCCTTTAGGCAATTTAAAGACTTGACCTTTCCAACCTGAGCCACCTGGTGCATTTACTTTCAATTTGCCTTTTTCAGTGTATTGATCTTTCATTTGGGCTTTCCAAGCATCCCATCCACCGTTTAAAACTTTTACATTATAACCTAATAAGGCTAATGATACCGCAGCGGCAGAAGCTGTTTGCCCGTTTTCGCTTACCAATAAAATTTTATAATTTTCTTGTGGTTTTGGCATCAATTGAATTCCATCTCTAGAAAGTAAATCGGTTAAAGCTACTTGATAAGCATCTTTCAAACGACCTTCTTCAAAATGTGAGATGTAACGAATGTCAATTACTTGAAATTTCTCTTTGTTGTCATACCATTGTTTTACAGTCGCCGGCTCTACGAACCAAGTAGTTGGATTATTAGCTCCTTTATATAGGTTCATTAGGGGAATATAAGACACATTTTTATTGTTTACGGTCATTTGTTGTTTGTCCCAATCAGGTTGTCCACCACGATACCAATACACATTTTTGTATCCTTTTAGAGCTACTTGTTCTGCTAATTTAGGAGATTTCCAACAGCCATCGCCCATACAGTAGAAAAGAACCGGTGTATTTTTGTCAGCCGGTAATTTTGAAAAATCCCAAGTGTCTTCATACGCGTTGTATTCCATAGATAGCGCACTCCACTCTGTAAATGGCACAGAAACTGCACCGGGAATATGACCTTCAAATTCATATTCTGAATAATGCCAACGAATGTCATAGATAATGCCACCACTGTTTTTCACTTTGATAACATCTTCTGCAGTTGCCAACTTCACACCTTCCGGTGGTGTAGTAGGGGTAAGATTTTTCTGACTAAACCCTTGCCAACTTGTTAAAATTAAAGCTGTAATAAATAGAAGGTTTGTTAATTTCTTCATTTTGTTATTGATTAATAATTAATAATGATAATACGTTTTCGCTTTACATATTTTACAATATTTATTATAAATAATGAATTATTATTAACAAAAATGTAATAACTGTAAAAGCATGGCAAAAGTAAAACCAAAGGGTTTAGAAGTCAAATACTGTTTTTTTATACAGTATAACTAAAAGTTATAGTGCAATAAGAAATTTTTAAACAACTCGGCGGTAAAGTTTAGATGACCTTGTCGAGTGGCTATTTTGAGTTTTCTTTTTATAGACATATCTTCTAATGGTATAATTATTAACATTTTCATTTTTAACTCTTTTTCTATGGATTTTTCAGTTACAAAGGCAATTCCATCAAAATTTTTAAGAAAACTTTTCACGGTTTCTGTACTGCCCATTTTCAAACAAGTATCTATTTTTTTTCTTACAATTCTATTTTTTTCGAAAAATTGTTGCATTACTTCTAAAATGCCTGAACCTTTTTCTTGCAATACAATAGGGATAGTTGCTAAGTCATCTAATTTTATACTTTTCATCATTGCATAACTTGAGTTAATACCGGTAACGACAACGATTTCTTCATCATAAAAATCAATGTATTTAATATTATTATCTGAAGTTGCGTTGCCCACTAACGCTAAATCTGCATCGTTTTGCTTAAGTTTCATCAAAGTTTCATCAGCATTACCCTCAGACAAACAAACTTTGATATTAGGATATCGTTTATTGAAAACTGCTATTACATCAGCTATGATATACTGCGAAATGGTATAACTGGCACTGATGCGCAACCTTCCTTCAAATTCTTCATTTAATGCGGATATTTCAAAACTTAGTTCTTCGTATTGTTCTCTGATTTTTTTTAAATGAAAAAAAGTTATTTTTCCGGCTTTGGTAAGAACCAACTTATTCCCTTCACGTTGAAATAAAGTGATTTTTAGTTTGGCTTCCAACTCCTTAATGTGTTTTGTTACAGCCGGTTGACTGATAAACAATTTGTCTGCCGCCTTGGTAATACTCATATTTTCGGCAACTGCCAAAAAAACTTGATCTCTAAAATCCATATACTGCGTTTAATAAAACAGCACAATATTAAGCATTTTTTTTAGTTTTTTAGTTTAACCGAAATTTTGAAGATAAACAAACGAAGCCACTCCTATTAAAATCCAAAGGATAATTCCTAATATAAAGCTTTTTAAACCCACTTTTTTAATGTTTTTAAAAGAGATGCCCGAACCTATTAAGAATAGTGAAAAAATCATGGCGTGTTTACCCATCCAACTCAAATGTGCAAAACTCTCCTTGGCATTGGGTAATAAATAAGCCACTAGCACCGCTAACACAAAATAGAGTATAAACCACGGGATTTTGAGTTTTCCGGTGGTGTTATCCCCTTGATATTTAGCTATAAACAATGCTAACGGAATGATCCAAAGGGTTCGTACTAATTTTACAGTGGTAGCTACTTCCAGCGCCTCTTTACCGTAAATGGCACTTGCTCCTACTACCGAACTTGTATCGTGGATGGCAATGGCTGCCCACTGACCGAAAGCGTGTTGGCTCATATTAAAATAATGTCCGATGGAAGGGAAAATCAACAAGGCAACCGCATTTAAGACAAAAACAACTAAGAGTGAAAAAGAAATTTGGTGATTTTCTGCTTTGAGTACCGGTGAAACTGCTGCAATGGCACTTCCCCCGCAAATAGCAGTTCCTACACTGATTAAAGTTCCTACTTTTGAGTCTATTTTTAGTAATTTGGTTAAAAAATATCCCATTCCCATAACAAATACAACTGAAAATAAAGTATCTACAAAACCGTCTTTTGAAACTACCAATACTTTTTCTAAGTCCATTCCGAAACCCATCAATACGATAGAAATTTGTAGAATGGGCGATATGTAGGGTTGCACATTTCCATTTCTGAGACCCAACATTGAAAATAATAATCCTGCCAACAGTGCAATGGATGCATTCATAAAGGGCAAAAAAGTCAAAAATAGGACAACACCATAAATAAAATTCAGGTGTTTTTGTAATAATCTTTTTACAAACGACATGTTAGTTAGTTTTAGAATGGCAAAATTAGGTTGGATCAACAATAATTCATAATTCTAAATAACTATAGATCATAACTTCGAGTTATATCATGTATTCATTTTGAAACCATCAACAAAAATAAACATGTAATTGACAATCAAATACCTATGTTTTATTTTAAACTTGGGTATAAAGCCTTAAAGAAGCTCATCCAGAGGCAAGCTAAAATCTTACTGAGTCGGCAAAACAATTAAAAGTCGGAATAAAAAAAATAAAGATGTAAGCGTCTCTCTTTTTTTAGCTTAAAGACACGTTTCATTCTATTTCTTGAAAATAGAGACCTTAATTATGTTTAGGATTTTTAACGAAATAACCTCGTGAAAAATTATTTTGCACT
>DYPB01000143.1 GCA_020720185.1 Flavobacterium psychrophilum
AATTTTTAACCGACGGAAGATAATTCCTAACCGACGGAAAAATTTTAGTAAACAACCGATAAAATGAACAAAATAACCCAACTCTTTAATATCAAATATCCAATCATTCAAGGCGGAATGATTTGGAACAGCGGCTACAAATTGGCATCTGCCGTAAGTAATGCTGGCGGTTTAGGATTAATAGGTGCTGGGTCAATGTATCCCGAAGTTTTACAAGAGCATATCCAAAAATGTAAGTTAGCAACCCAAAAACCTTTTGGAGTAAATGTGCCAATGCTTTATCCTAATGTTGAAGAGATTATGAAAATATTAGTAGATGAGAAAGTAAAAATAGTATTTACATCGGCTGGAAATCCAAAAACTTGGACAAGATATTTAAAAGACAACGGAATAATTGTAGTACATGTAGTTAGCAGCACAAAATTTGCCTTAAAAGCTCAAGAAGCAGGAGTAGATGCAGTAGTCGCCGAAGGTTTTGAAGCAGGAGGGCATAACGGACGAGAAGAAACCACAACATTAACTCTAATTCCGATGGTTGCAGCACAACTATCAATTCCATTAATTGCAGCTGGCGGAATAGCAACAGGCAGAGGAATGCTTGCAGCAATGGTTCTAGGTGCAGATGGTGTTCAGATGGGTAGCCGATTTGCAGCATCAATTGAAAGTTCAGCCCATCAAAACTTTAAACAAACAATTTTAGAAACAAACGAAGGCGATACACAACTAACACTGAAAGAATTAGCTCCCGTTCGATTAATAAAAAATAAATTTTATAATGATTTACAAGATTTATATTCAAAATGTCCGACAAAAGAAAATTTAGAAGAATTATTAGGAAAACGCCGTGCAAAAAAAGGTATGTTTGAAGGAGATTTAATTGAAGGAGAACTTGAAATAGGACAAATAGCAGGAATTATCCACGAGATTTTACCTGTTGATAAAATAATTGAAAAAATTAATATAGAATTTGAATTTGCAAAAAAGGAAATGATTAATTTTGTTTTTTAATTTTAATTAGTTTAAAGTGAAAAACTTCAGAAAAATATATGCTTTACTATTGTTAATAGGCACACAACTAACATACAGTCAAGTATATAAGTTTAAGACCACAACTGTAACTTTATCAGAAAAAACACCAAAAGATACTTGGAGCAAATGGACCGAACCTGCCCAAACCAATTTAGTTATAACATTAGATACTAAAAAAAGTAGAATAGTAGTATATTCTCAAACAATTCAGCTTTTTGAAATATTAGAATATATAGACGAAAAAGAAACCGAAACCGATAAAACACTAGCTTTTGTTTGCAAAGATAATATGGGAGAAGATTGTAACATTTCGATAATTACTCGTAAAAAGCAAGACTATAGAATGCAATTATATATTACTTACGATGATAGAATTATTAACTACAATATTGAAATTTTATAAATAAAGCGTAAGGAAAAAACATAAAAAACTAAAAATTAATGATACAAAAAACACTTTTATATATTGCCATTTTGGGAATATTAACAGCAAATGCACAACAACGACCAAAATTAGTAGTAGGAATAGTTGTCGATCAAATGAAAATGGAATATTTATACCGATTTGACAACGATTTTTCTGAAAACGGATTCAAACGAATGACACAAAACGGATTTGTTTTTCACAATACACACCTAAACTATATGCCAACTTATACAGGACCAGGACACGCATCAATATATACAGGAGCTACACCATCAATACACGGAATAGTTGGTAATGAATGGTATAGCAAAAAATTAGAAAAAGATATTTATTGCACCGATGACGCTTCTGTAAAATTAATAGGAACAGGCACAGAAAAAGAAGGAGCAATGTCTCCAAAAAACCTTCAAACCACCACAATTACCGATGAGTTAAGGCTAGCCACAAACTTTGAAGGAAAGGTTATAGGAATGAGTTTGAAAGATAGAGGAGCCATTTTACCAGCAGGACATTTTGCAAATTGGGCATTTTGGTACAGTAAAACAGGTTCGTTTATTTCAAGCACATTTTATGGAGAAAAACTTCCAGATTGGGTAACAACTTTTAACAATGAAAAACATTATTTGCCTTATATATGGGGAGGTTGGAATATATTAAAACCCATAGAAACCTATAATGAAAGCCTACCAGACAACAACCCTTATGAAGGTAAATTATATGGATGTGCCACAGCAACTTTTCCATATGATCTTAAAGAAATGTATGATAAAAACGATGCGGGAGTAATACGAACCGTTCCTTTTGGAAATAATTTATTAGCCGATTTTGCAAAATTAGCCATCGAGAAGGAATCACTTGGAAAAGACAATGCAACTGATTTTCTTACAGTTAGTTTTTCATCACCAGATTATGTCGGACACACATTAGGACCGAGATCAATAGAATTGCAAGACACTTATTTAAGATTAGACGAAACCATTGCTGATTTCTTGACCTATTTAGATAGCAATGTTGGAAAAGATAATTACATTGTATTTCTAACCGCAGATCACGCTGCTGCTGAAAATGCAAATTTCCTTAAAGATAGAAAATATGCAGTTAAAAGCATAGAACCCAAATTAATATTCGAAAATCTAAAGAAATATTCTTCCGAAAAATTTGGAGAAAATATAATTTCAGATTACTCAAATTTTAATTTATTTTTTAACATGCCACTTATAAAAAACAAAGGACTTGATTTGAAAAACATCAAACAATCGTTCAAAGATTTTTTATTAACACAAGAATATGTAAAAAATGTTTATACAGAAGAAGAAATTGTTGCTTCAAATGGAAGTGATTACTATTTAGATTTGATAAAGAACGGTTATGACGCCTCGGAGAACGGACAAATTATCATTCTTGACAAACCAGGCTATATGGAATATAACGAAATAGGTACAACACATGGAACACCATATAATTACGACACCCATATACCATTAATTTTTTATGGTTGGAATATTCCAAAAGGTTCGTCGTACGATAGAAAAACAGTAACACAGATAGCCCCAACATTGGCTCAAAAAATAAAAGTTGAATTTCCAAACGGTTCGACAACAAGTGTTTTGACAGAAATTTTAGACAATAAGTAAAGTTTTAAAATTACTTTTAAAAAGATGTAATTTTTAGTATCTTTGGCAAATAATAACAGAAATAAATAACAGCAATGGATATACACGAATATCAAGGAAAAGAAATATTAGCCAGTTATGGTGTAAAAATACAACGAGGACTTGTTGCAAACAACCCACAAGAGGCGGTAGCAGTTGCAAAGCAATTAACTACAGAAACAGGAACAAGTTGGTATGTAATTAAAGCTCAAGTTCACGCTGGCGGTAGAGGTAAAGGAGGCGGAGTAAAATTAGCCAAAAATCTTCAACAAGTTGAAGAAATAGCCGAGCAAATTATTGGAATGCAGTTAATTACTCCACAAACACCACCTGAAGGTAAAAAAGTTCATAAAATTTTAATTGCAGAGGATGTTTATTATCCAGGAGAAAGCGAAACTTCGGAATTTTATATGTCAGTTTTATTAAATCGTGGAAAAGCCAAAAATATGATTATGTATTCTACCGAAGGCGGTATGGATATTGAAGAGGTTGCAGAGCATACTCCACATTTAATTTTCACTGAAGAAATTGACCCAACCGTAGGTTTACAAGCTTTTCAAGCAAGAAGAATAGCTTTTAATTTAGGCTTATCAGGAAATGCGTTTAAAGAAATGGTACAATTTGTTGATGCCTTATATAAAGCATACATTGGTTCTGACGCTTCAATGTTTGAAATTAATCCTGTTTTAAAAACATCTGATAATAAAATAATTGCAGTTGATGCAAAAGTTAATCTTGATGATAATGCTTTATACCGTCACCCAAAATTAGCGGAATATAGAGATATTCGTGAAGAAAGAGAAATCGAAGTAGAAGCTAAAGCCGCAGGACTAAATTATGTTGATCTTGACGGTACGGTAGGTTGTATGGTAAATGGTGCTGGACTTGCAATGGCTACTATGGATTTAATAAAATATGCTGGTTTTGAACCTGCAAATTTCCTTGATGTAGGCGGAACCGCAGATGCTAAAAGAGTAGAACTTGCTTTTAGAATTATTTTAAAAGACCCAAATGTAAAAGCAATTTTGATTAATATTTTTGGAGGAATTGTTCGTTGCGACCGTGTAGCACAAGGTGTTGTTGATGCTTATAAGAATATGGGAGATGCAATAAAAGTGCCAATCATTGTTCGTCTTCAAGGAACAAACGCAGAAATTGCAAAAGAGTTAATTGACAATTCAGGAATGCCAATTCTAAGTGCGGTTCAATTTCAAGAAGCTGCTGATCAAGTTCAAAAAGCATTATCTTAATAAATTACATTTTATTGGAATGAAAAAGAAACCCCGTTCAGAATTTTCTAACGGGATTTTTTAATTCTCTTTACTCTCAACTATATTCTCAAAATTAGGAATTTTAAATATTTCATCACTAATAACTTCTTCTTTAAAATCAATAATTGTTTGAATTAACCGACCCATTTCGCCATATTTTTCAATCTTTATAGGCAAACATTCTATTTTCTGAAAAATTTGATTCAAATGATTGTACAAATGACCTTTATATAATTTCGGATCTACTTTAAAATAATCAGAATTGTACCAGATTGTTATTTTCTGAAATCGAGATTTCAAAATAA
>DYPB01000144.1 GCA_020720185.1 Flavobacterium psychrophilum
TACATCATTTTATATTTAACAATTTATAAACCCAAAAAATGTTATGAAACGAGCATGTCAAAACATGACACCTAAAGGAATGACTAATAGCGAGTTCCATGTGTCACAAATAAAAAACAAACATTTAGACACATGAAAATTAATACTTTTATAAGTTTTATTAGTTCTAAGATGGCAGTAAAAAAATTAATTTTATTCTTCATCTTATTGTCTTTTGCTTCAATTCAAGCGCAAAAGTTTATTGATCCTAATTTAGACGAAGTTGCAAATGCAAAAAAGTTAAGAGAAAAACATAAAAAATCGGATATTGCGATACTTTCCAACAGAGAATATATTAGTTTTAGCTTGAATGAAGAAACTAATTTGGTAGAAGTCAAGCAAAGAATAAATGAAAATTTATTAAATATCAATCATCTAACAGAGATTCAGAAACATGAATTTTATGATGACCAATCGGTAATAACCAACTTTTCTTTCAAAGATAAAAATAACAAAAAAGTTAATTTGAACATAAAAGATGAATATTATAGAAGTGATGATTTGTTTTATAATGATGCTCGTGTAAAATTTGTAAATCTCAATTTTCCGGTCTTAGGCTATTCTTATTTCTATGAAATGGAAAAAAAATATAAGGATATCAAGTATTTTACCAGCTTATATTTCAATGATGAATATCCTATTGTAGACAAAGAGATCATTATAGAAGTGCCAAAATGGTTGGATTTTGAAATAAAAGAATTTAATTTTAAGGATCATTCTATACAAAAAGTGGTAAATAAAAACAATAATTCAACCATTTATAAGTATCAAATAAATAATTTAAAAGCTAGTGAAGTTGAAAACTCTTGCCCCGGTCCTTCTTTTCTGTATCCTCACATATTATTTTTAGCAAAATCTTATACTAATAAAGGAAAATCGGAAACTTTATTTAGTTCTACTACTGATCTGTACAAATGGTATAAATCTCTTATCGATGAAATGAAAGATGACCCTCAAATTTACAGAGAGAAAGTAAAAGAACTGACCGCCAATGCAAAGACCGATGAAGAAAAAATAAAAAACATTTATTATTGGGTACAAGACAATATTAGATACATAGCATTTGTAGATGGTATTGCTGGTTTTAAACCCGAATTATCCCAAAATGTTTTTGAAAAAAGATATGGAGATTGCAAAGGAATGGCAAATTTGACCAAACAAATGTTGATTTTAGCCGGTTTTGATGCCAAATTGGCTTGGATAGGAACCAATCATATTGCTTATGATTATTCGACTCCATCGTTGTCTGTGGACAATCACATGATTTGTTCGTTGGAAAATAAAGGCAAAAGATATTTTTTGGATAGCACTGAGAAATATACTTCTTTGGGTAAAAACGCAGAACGAATTCAAGGGAAAGAAATATTGATAGAAAATGGAGACAAATTTATCCTTGAAAAAGTTCCAGCGGAAAAAGCTGAAAGAAATATGGAAACCGAGAATATCAATTTATTTTTGGATGGTGAGCTATTAAAGGGACATATAAAGGTTGAATTTCAAGGAGAAAGTATTACAAATTTTTTAATGAATTATAACCAAATAAAGAATGACAAAAAAGAGGAAGCCCTCAAAAACTATTTGACCTCAGATAAAAAAAACATATCAGTCAGCAAGATAGAGACTAGTGATTTGAATAATAGAGATTTGAATCTAAAATTGGATTATGATATAAGTATTTCCAACCAAGCTTCTCAATTTGATAATGAGATATATTTAGACCTCAATTATGAAAAGGCATTCATCAATTTTGATTTTAAAGAACGAAAAACCGATTACCAGTTTCAATACAAACTTTGCTCAATTATAAAAACGACCTTTAAGATTCCTGCAGGTTATAAAATAAGTAAATTACCCGAAAATCTAAAAATTTTATCCGATGATTATGAAATAAATATGGTTTACGAAGTGGTTGGTGATACCATCATTTATACAAAAAAATACAATTTTTATAATGGAATTATCAAATCTGTTTTTTTTGATAAATGGAATGCAGATTACCTTTTGCTTAAAAATCATTATTTAGAACAAATTGTATTATCCAAATAATTTTGATTTTCAACCTTTTTAAAATCTACTTATAATCAAAACTTTCCTAATATATTTTTAACACGAAACGATTTTGTCTTACCCCCGATTCCATGCAATAGACGTGGACTGTCCTGAAAAGTTGAAAATCACGCTCACGCCGGTCCGTGTTTTGAAAACTTGGCGTAAGCGGGATGACCATTAAAAAACAAATAAATATATACACATGAAATACACAGCATTAATAGTCACATTTTTTATTGTAATTTCCACACATGCTCAGAAAACAAGAGAAGAACTCAATGAGTTTTTTTGGGGTAAAAACGACATTTATAAAAAATCAAATGTAGTTCCCGAAAAGTATAAAAATGAATCGGCTGTCATTCTCTATAAATTAGAAGATTATGATTATCATAAATTTGGGATGATGATTAAATATACTCAAGCTTTCAGATTGAGAGTAAAACTACAAGACCAAGCGGCCATTACAGATTTTTCTGAATACGAATATTACGATAGAAGCTATGATTACAATCTTTCAGAAATCGCCATTTTGGGCGTTAAAATCATAAAACCCGATAAAACTGAAATCATTATAGATGTAGATAAAGAAGCGGTACAGGTAGATAAAGGAAAAAAAATAGCGATTCCATCGCTTGGTATTGGCGATATTATAGATATTTATAAATACACCGTTACCTACTTTGGTTCTCAAATTGATTACGGGTTTGACCCTGAGGAAAATACAATAGGAAGTAATTATCCTATCTTGAATTATAAATTGACCTTTCAAACCGAAAATGATTTTTTTGTAAATTTCAATACTTACAATGGTGCTCCAAAATTAATAGAAGTGGAAAGTGGAAAAAGTAATGAGAGAAAATATGAATTAGTAGCCACAGATATTGCCAAAAATGATTTTCCTAAATGGTTTTTCCCTTTAGTGGAAATGCCTTGTTATAAATTTCAAGTCTATTTTGCTCGAAATGGAAAATATGAAAAATGGGCAAATGCCTTTTTACCCGAAAATGAAAAGATTGTAAAATCGGTGGTGAGTAAAGAGGATGTGTATGATTTTTACACTAAGAAATTTGTGCCGTCCAATAGTTTGTATGATGAGGTGAAAACTTTTTTAAAAGAAAACAGTTTTCCTAATGATGAAGAAAAAGTTAAAGCTATTTATTACTTTGCCAGACATCAATATTACACAAGATATATAGAAGCCGAGGTCATGAGTAGTGAAAAAATATTATCTTATCCCTTTCAATATTATAAAGGTGATGCAATTTTCTTTTCCACTGAGGTTTCCTTTATCAATTTTTTTATGTCCGTTTTACAAAAAAACGATATAAATTATGATATAATCGTTGGAACCGGTAAAGCCAATGGACCTATTGAAGATATTTTAATACAAAATAATGCCAGTGTTTTACTAAAAGTTTATACAGAAAAACCATTATACTTTGGGTACTTTGACCCATTTTCATCAGCGGACTTAATTGATAGTTCATTAGAAAACACCAAAGCGTATGCTCTCAAAGTATCCAATAATAAAAAAGTAAGTGATATTGAAACCATTACTTTGCCCAAAACAGGTTATCTTGATAATGTTTCTAAATCGGTTTCTACTATAAAAATTTCTTCGGATTTTGATAAAATTACTACTACCAGAACTAATTTTTTAATAGGACATAACAAGGAATTTGAACAAAATAAAATAAGTTTTATGGATTTTGTAAACGAAGATTATGAAAAATACAATTCCGTTCGATTTATGACATTAGTTAAAGGTAAATCTAAAGAAACCAGCCAAAAAAAATATGATGCCTTAATCAATAAAATAAAAGATAAAAGAAAGGAAGAATACAAAAAAGAATTGGAAGATGATTTTAAAGTAAAAGTAGAAAATGCGAATTATACCTTACTAAATAATGGACGTTTTGGCAAAAATGACACCTTAAAATATCGAGAAGATTTTACTATTGTCGGCTCATTGTTAAAAAAAGCTGGACCTAATTATACTTTCGATATTGGTAAATTTATGGGTTCGCAAGTAGAAATTAGCGAAAGCGAATACAAACGCGAAAATAATATCTATATGAATTTTCCACGCACATTCAAAACCAAAATTATTTTTGAAATTCCCGAAGGCTATTCAGTTTCCGGACTTGATAAATTAAACGTAAATGTAAAAAACGAAACAGGTTTTTTTGCTACAACCGCTGTAATAGTAGGAAATCAATTAGTAATAGAAACAAATAAAGAGTATTATAATTATTTTGAACCCAATGCCAATTGGCAAAAAATGATAGCCTTTCTCGATGCCGCTTACCAATTTACACAAGAAAAAATACTCATCAAGAAAAAATAATGTAGTTAGTGCTTGACTTTAAGTCAAACCCTAACTAAGTCGAGAAGTTTGCCAAAGTTCAAAACTTTGGCAAACTTAAACTTTAATTCGTGCTTGACTATAAGTTAAACCATAGCTGAGTATAGTTAGGGCTTGACTTATAGTCAAACCCTAACTAAGTCGAGAAGTTTGCCAAAGTTCAAAACTTTGGCAAACTTAATAATTAGTGCTTGACTATAAGTCAA
>DYPB01000145.1 GCA_020720185.1 Flavobacterium psychrophilum
AAAATAACAAGGCGATAAATAGGTTCCGTTTGTTTTTGAAAACGATAATTATCCTAATCCACAAATATTTATGTGACCCCTATTTTTTACGAATTATTTATTTGATTTTGCAATATATTTCTCAAGAGCCATCGTCATCGAAGGGCATTCAGGGGTTGGAGTCATAATATCAACTCTTAAACCGTGTTCTAATGCTTCTTTTTGTGTTGTGCTACCAAATACTGCAATTCGGGTTTCGTTTTGTTCAAAATTTGGAAAATTCATAAACAAAGACTTTATGCCTGTTGGACTAAAAAATGCCAAAATATCGTAGTAAACATTAGCTAAATCGGACAAATCACTCATTACGGTTTTATAAAAAATCGCTTGTGTCCAATTTATTTCTAGACTATCTAATGTGATAGGAGCATCTGCATTAAGTTGATCTGATGCGGGTAAAAGATATTTTTCTTCTTTATATTTTTTGAATAAAGAGGACATATCAGAGAAATCTTTTGTGCCAACATATATTTTTCTTTTTCTGTATAAAACATATTTTTGAAGATAAAATGCAATTGCTTCTGATTGACAAAAATATTTTAAATCTTCGGGGATTTTATATCGCATCTCATCGGCAACTCTAAAAAAATGATCAACGGCATTTTTACTGGTTAAAATAATGGCAGTAAAATTATTTAAATCTATTTTTTGTTGGCGAATGTCTTTTGCAGAAACGCCCTCTACATGAATAAATGGTCGAAAATCTACCTTTACTTTATGTTTTTGTTGCAAATCAAAATAAGGAGAATTTTCTACCTTTGGTTCTGGTTGGGATACCAAAATTGTTTTCACTTTCATATCTAATACTATTTGTAAAACCGCTAATTTCTTGTAAAAAAGTAATACGCAAAATAGTAGGGTGCAATTTCGAGAGTGCAAAGATACAAAATAAAATAAAACAAATTACCTATAATTGATTTTTCAAAAAGTTTTATCCCATTTAGATAAATTATTAGATTTGAAATCAATAAAGAACCAATGATTATATAGATAATTAGCGGTATAGGATCAATGCGGTAATATAAAATTAACGATATTGGCAAGAGCAATAATGACAAGTAGGAACGATAACTTATCTTTAATAAATTAAATTGTTCTATAAAATCTTCAATGTCAAATATTGTAGCTACAATTTTTTCGATTAAAAATTTTGCTAAAATAAAAAAACTTAAACCAGTTACTATTCTAATAAAAAACAGGTAATCATTTTTAGGATAATTTAAAAAATAGTAAAACAAATAATGTATAAAAAGTGATAAGGAAAGTGTTTGCAAAATAAACAAAACTATTGTAAACCAACCTTTTAGGTTGCTATTGTCTTTGTAAACCTTGACATATTTATCAGAAATAAACAGTTTTAGATATTCGCTAAACCGATTGTAATAAGTGTTTCTTGCAATTCCAATAATTATAAAACACAGCATAAACAAAAGGGTTATCCAATCTTTGTTTTGCAAAACTCGCTCTTTTAATACTAATGAAATCATAATTTTATAAAAATTAGTGCTGTTAATTTTTTAACTTAAACCTTACAAAAGTTATTGCTTTATGAACCTCTAAATATTGGTTTTCATAAAATGTTTGAATAGAAGTAACTTCATCAGGAGCTCCTTCGTTTTTGTAAATATTATGGTTAGCATATAAAATCTCATGACCCAAACCGTGCAAAAGCCCCAGTGTATAACCGTGCATAAATTCAGAATCGGTTTTAAGGTTAATAATTCCGTCTTTTTTTAGAATTTTTTTATACAAATCTAAAAAAACAGCGTTAGTCATTCGGTGTTTAGTCCGTTTGTATTTTATTTGTGGGTCAGGAAAAGTAATCCAAATTTCATCAACCTCATTATTATCAAAAATATGATGAATTAATTCTATCTGCGTTCGTACAAATGCCACATTATTTAGAGCATTTTCAACGGCTGTTTTTGCTCCTCGCCAAAATCTTGCTCCTTTTATATCAATTCCTATAAAATTTTTATCAGAAAATTTTTTGGCAAGTCCAACACTGTATTCTCCTTTGCCACAACCCAGTTCTAAAACTATTGGATTATTGTTTTTAAAAAAAATGCTGTTCCAATTACCTTTTAATGCAAAAGTATTCGTTACAACTTCTTCTCTTGTTGGCTGAAAAACATTGTCAAATTGTTCATTCTCTCTAAATCTTGCTAATTTATTCTTACTTCCCACTGTTTAAATTTTTTGTCAAAATTAATAATAAAATAGCGATATACTGATATTTAAAAACAACATTTATCTGATGGTATTTTAAAACCACCTAAAAAGCAATATTGTATATAGATTAAAAAGCATCTAAAGCCTATAAAATTGACTTTATCAGTGTGTGTTTTTTTGTTTTTTAACAAAATATTAAGTAAAATTTAATTAAAAAAAATTATTTTTGCAAAAACACTTACTTTTTATCATACTGATCTTTATAACTATGACTCTAAAAAAAATTATACAATATACTCTTTTATTAATTTCTATAACAGTAACAGCACAGGAAAATGCTATTGCATCAAATTTGAATCAACCAAAATTAACAGTTTTAGATTCTATAAAAGCAACTTTTGTTACCCATAACAGATTATCTACTATCGATAGTTTATGGATGAAAGAGCTTACAGATCAGGAGTTATCAGAAATTCAATTTGATGCCGTAGATAATTTTAATCCAGAAACTCCTGTTGATTTTGAATTTTCTACAGAATTGTTTAAAGAAAGATTAAAAAAATTAGATGATAAATCGCCATTTAATATTGAGTATAATGTTGGTTTAGAGAATATCGTAAAGGGATTTTTAAAAAACAGAAAAAAAGCACACGAGCGATTATTTGCCATTTCAAAGTTTTATTTCCCAATGTTTGAAGAAGCATTTGCTAGAAATAATATACCGCTGGAAGTAAAATATCTGGCAATTGTAGAGTCAGCGTTAAACCCAAAAGCAAAATCACGAGTAGGAGCAACTGGAATTTGGCAATTTATGTATGGTACTGGTTTGCAATACAATTTAAGTGTTAATTCTTACATAGACGAACGGTCAGACCCATTGAAAGCAACAGAAGCCGCTTGTAAATATTTAACAGGAATGTATAATATATTTAACGATTGGGATTTAGTTTTAGCCTCTTATAATTGTGGTCCAGGCAATGTAACAAAAGCCATTCGAAGAAGTGGTGGCAAACAAAATTATTGGAATATTCGTAAAAATTTACCCCAAGAAACTGCTGCTTATTTACCTCTTTTTTTAGCAACTATGTATGTTTTTGAATATCATAAAGAACACGGCATAGCAGATTTAAAAACACCTGTAAATTATTTTGCAACCGATACTATTTTAGTGAAAAACCAAATTTCGTTTAATCAAATCTCTAAACTGATAGACATTCCTGTTGCCGAATTGGAGTTTTTTAACCCATCTTATAAATTAAAAGTTATTCCAGTAGTTGAGGGCAAAAAAAATTATATTAGACTACCACTTGATAAAATAGCTGTTTTTACATCAAATGAAGATAAGATATATTATTATGCTAATTATGAATCAAATTTAAGAGAAAAACAAATTATATATGATCCAAGTAAGGTTAGATATGTTAGCAGATACAAATATTATAAGGTTAAAAAAGGTGATAATTTAAGCGAAATTGCTCATAAATTCGGAGTTTCTGTTCACGAAATAAAACGATGGAATAGATTAAAAAACAATAAAGCTCCGAAAGGAAGAAATTTAAAAATACAACTTACTGAGAAAATACAATCAGAGCAAATAGCAGATAAAAGCGACAATAGAACAAACCATGATGCACAAATAAGCACTTCAAGTATTGATACTATAAAATCAGCAACAAGCACAAAGAAATCAGAGGAATTTGAATATAAAGATGAAAAAATTGTAGTTTATACTGATGTTACAAAAACACACAAAGTAAAAAAAGGCGAAAATTTAGAAGAAATTGCAAAAAAATATGATGTTTCTGTCAGCGAATTAAAAAAATGGAATAAATTAAAGAAAAACACCATTACTAAAGGTAAGATTCTGAAAATAATTAAAAATGAAAAAATAGTAAAAACAGTTAGAAAAAAAGTTGAAAAAGAAACACCAGAAACAAATACTATTGCAACAACTAACGAAACTGAAGTTATTAATAATCAAGACGAATTTGATGGAGGAATAGTTTATCACACGGTTGAAGAAGGAGAAGAGATTTTTGCAATTTGTCAAAAATTTGGAATAACCGTTAATAAATTAAAAAAATGGAATAAATTAAAAAACTATAATTTAAAAACAGGAATAAAATTAATTGTTTTCATCCCAGAGGATGAGGTAAATGGCAAAAAAATTGCAACATCTGAAAAGAAAAAAAAGGTTAAAGAAAAAACCAAAGAAAGATTACATTCTGTAAAAAAAGGAGACACACTTTCGAGTATTTCAGAAAAATATAATGTTACAGTTACAGATTTAAAGAGATGGAACCGAATGAAAAATGGAAAAATTAGACCTGGAATGAAATTAAAAATCCATTCTTAAATTTGTAAATAAACTTTTTACTGTTCTGTTAAACCCAAATTACGCATTAGAAATCTATTCCAAACTCAAACTACTTCAAAAAT
>DYPB01000146.1 GCA_020720185.1 Flavobacterium psychrophilum
TCGTCGCTCGAAATAAAAATTGTTTCTGGATGTTTTTTATACAAGTATGATAAAACTTTATCTAATTCCTCAATGGTTTTTAATCTGTTTTCTGGCATATATTTTCCTGAAAAATTAACCCGATGAATGTCAATTATTGCAGGAATTTGTTGTAAAAATGCAGCTTCAATTTGTTTTATACAATTATCTGAAAGAAAATTATAATCATTGTGAGTGTCCAACCGAGCATTTCGGGTGGTATATAGAATTTTATCTTTAAATTTATAATATGGGGTTATGGATTGATTTCCTTTATCATCAACAAAATGCGATGATGCTTGTAATGTTTTGATGTGGTTTTGATGTAAAATTGGGTTTAACTTGTTTAAAAACATATAATTAGGTGGGATAAACGATTGTGAATAAAAACCAAAAACAGTTTTAAAAACTTCGGCAGCTTGATGAAAATTTTGATTAAAAATAGGGTCAAAACATTCTGCTCGATACAACGAAAGATTTTTTTTTATTGTTGTTTTTGCAAAAGCAAAACCGCTGTTTAAATTCTCTTGAAATTCATTTGTATAAAACTCATTTTTAACTAATTGGGTGTTAAAATGAGAAAAACCATGCAGTTGTGGCTTAAAAAAATCATTCGCAATTCCTTCTTTATATTTATCGAAAATGCTTGATTCATCAAAATTATATCCACTGGAAATGGGTTTGTAAACCAATTTCTCATGGCTGGAACAGTCAATATTATGAGTTATGAAATTTGCAGTTATTTTTGGTTTTTTGTCAAATTTATTTTTATAATTTGACAGTAAATCAAATAAAATATCCATGTCTTCGGCAGTTTCTAAAGCATCTGTTGTCCAACGACTTATGTTGTTTTTGCCGTATTTTTCTATAATTTGGTTCAAACAATTTTCGTTTTTTGCTCGCTCCATTCCCCAATCGTCACTTTCAATAATTACAATTTTGAGATTGATTTTTCGTCGAAAAGCAAACGATAATTTTCGCTTGTATTTATTGATGTTTTTAAGCATTTTATAATACAATTTTTTTATATAAATTTTGATGTTTCACTATAAAATTTTCCATAGAAAAGTTTTCCTCACAGAATTTTTTTAAATCGGCACCTATTACCGCTCTTTCTAACTCAGTTTTTTGCATCATTTTTTCAATTTTTATGGGTAGTTCCTTCGAATTATTTGAGTCGAATAAAAATTCAGGAAAAGAGTTTAAAACAAAGTTAATCCCTTTTACATTTGAACCTAAAACGGGCAATTCCATACACATTGCTTCAACTAATGCCATAGGCATTCCTTCTGATTTGCTCGAAATGATATACAAATTGGCGTTTGACAAAAAAGGGCGAACATCAAGGTGTTTCCCTAAAAATATAATTTGATTTTGCAGGTTCAAGCGGTTTGTTAATTCTTGTAATTCTTTTGCATAATCGGTTTGTTTGTCTCCAATTATTTCAAATTGAATGGTTGGATTTTTCAGTTTGTTTATTGCATATATTATTTGTTCAATTGCCTTGACAGGCACTAGATTTGCAACCGTAATTATTTTGAAAACGGTGTCGTTATTAGTAGTTTTTTGAAATAGATTTTTATTAAAAAAATCTGTTTTTACGCCTATTGGAATTAACTTTTGGTTCTTCTTATAAGGGAAAAAAGAAACCATTTCTGTGTTAATTGTGATTATAAAATTAGCAAAATAACTTTTTATTTTCCAGTGAATATTTCCCCAATTCATTGCTTTTTTAGTATAGATGTATTTTGCTCCTGCTAGTCGGGTGGCTAAAATTTCGGTCCAATCGCTACTCCAATTCCAAGAATGAACAATGTCAAAATGGTTTTGTTTTAGAAAATTTTTAAATGTATAAAGCCTGTTGTATAAGGTAAAATAAGGCTTTGGATTACAGGTTGTTTGGATAATATGGATGGGCAAAGCTAATTTTTCTACTTCGTTAAAAAAGACACCTTTGTTATGCGAACAGGCAATATGAACCTCAAATTTATCTTTGTCCAACCCTTTGGCTAAATCATATAAAACCTTTCCGCTTCCCGCAGTATCAAAATTTGGAATGGTGTATAGTATTTTAATTTTTTTCATTGTAATTTTTTCATTTCCTGATTTATAAACTCTTGTTTATTCTGTTTATCTAATAATTTATCTTCTAAAAGTGTATTAAAGAACAGAGAAAATTTTGAAGCTCCAAAATGATTCAAATGATTTAAATCTCCGTAAGAATTATTATCCAGTGGAAAATCCTTAAAATCCAAAAACGCTACATTCGAATATTTACTTTTTAAAATTTTTTTAAAATAGTATTCGTTTTCTAATTTCACCCAACTTTTATGAACAGGACAACGAATTAGGAATAAATTAATTTTATTCTCTGAACATAATTTAACTATTTTATCTAAATACTCAAGTCCGTATTTTGAATATTTAAAGTTTTTAATCTCCTCTTTTGGTATTCTATCTTTGTTTTGTAATATTGAGTCTAATTCATTTATTTTTGAATAATCAAATCCACCCCATCCATAAAAATTTATTGCGTTTTTATTGTCTGAAATAAGAAATTCTATATCTTTTTTGGTGGTAAATGATTGTATTCGTAAAAAAGACCCTGGATTTTTCCGAATTATTATTTTATACTCTTCATATCCTAAAAAAGCATGGAGTTTTGGATAGGAACGATTTAGATTTGTTTCTTTCCAAACATAATCATCATAAGAAATTGGTACGCAATTATTTGAAAACGAAAGAAATATGTTTTTTATTTTATTATGTTTAACTATTTTTTTTATTTTGAAATAGGTGTATAAATTGTTTTCAGCGCTTGATGAAAGATTTGTAGAATTTCTTATAATTGTATCATTTAGTGCTCGTTGTGTATGAGAATTTCCAATTATTAGATGATCTGTTTTAGAAGGTATTTTATAATAATTGCCGTTATCTATAAGATAGTTTACAATTAAAATTCCTATCAATATTATACCAGAAATTAGTATTAAAAAGAGTACGGTTTTTTTTATAAATTTTATCATCTCTTAAAATTGAAAGTAAATAAAAGTTTGCTCTTTGCCTAAAAACAAAAATATCAAGGTAACTAAAATAAGGTATAAACCATAACGCAAGAATAGATTTTGTTTGAAAGCTGTTTTTTGAAGTCCAAATTCATTTTCTCTGCCCAACCATTCAACAATTATAAATAATATAATCATGGAAAACAAACTGAAATCGATGCTTTTTGAAGGCGTTTGAAATGTAGACACAGAAACTATATTTGAAATATACACAAATGCTTCATTTATGCTTTTTGCTCTAAAAAATATCCACGCAAAGGTGGCTAAACCAAAAGTCAAAACAATTTGAAACCCTTCTTTTATAGTGGGGAATATTTTGCCTTTTGCAACAATCTCTAAATTATTTCTATTGGTTTTTAAAATTATTGAAGGCAAAATAAAAATTGCATTTAGTAATCCCCAAAAGATAAATGTCCAATTGGCTCCATGCCAAAATCCACTAATTATAAAAATTATAAAAGTATTTCTAATTTTTAGCCACATATTTCCTTTGCTTCCGCCAAGAGGAACATACAAATAATCACGGAACCAAGAGGACAACGAAATATGCCATCTTCTCCAGAATTCTGCAATATCTCTTGAAAAATAAGGATAATTAAAGTTTTTCAGTAAATCGATCCCAAATAATTTTGAGGTTCCTAAAGCAATATCTGAATAACCACTAAAATCTCCATAGATTTGAAAGGCAAAAAATATAGCTCCAAATAATAAGGAACTTCCGTTATAATGGTTTGGATTATCGAATATTAGGTTTGCATATTCGGCACAATTATCGGCAATAACTATTTTTTTAAATAAACCCCAAAGTATTTGCCTTAAACCATCGACCGCTTGGTTGTAATTAAAAACTCTCTTCTTTTTAATTTGTGGTAATAAATGTGTGGCTCTCTCGATAGGTCCAGCTACAAGAAGTGGAAAATAACTTACAAATAGTGCATAGCTCACAATATTTTTTTCTGGCTCAATGCGGTTTTTATAAATATCAATTACATAAGATAATCCATGAAAAGTATAAAACGAAATTCCGATTGGCAAAATAACTTGAAGCGTCCAAAAGTTAGCGTGAAAACCAACTTTTGATAATGCATCTGCAAATGACGAAATAAAGAAATTATAATATTTAAATACTCCAAGAAATCCAAGATTGATAATTATACTTGTCCAAAACCAAAATTTTTTGAGTTTTTCAGTTTTCGATTCGTACATTTTTATTCCTGTAGAATAGTCCAAAATGGTTGAAAAAATTAGCAGAAAGAGAAATCTCCAATCCCAACAGGAATAGAAAAAATAACTGGCAGCCAATAAAAATAAATTTTGATATTTCAGTTTGTATTTATTTAAAAGCCAATAGATTAAAAAAACTATTGGAAGAAAAATCAAAAATTTTAATGAGTTAAAAAGCAT
>DYPB01000147.1 GCA_020720185.1 Flavobacterium psychrophilum
CTACTGCAATTATGGTAAATAAAAACGCCTTATCTAAAGCAGAAAGAGCAAAACTAAAAATATAAGACATTTACTTAAAACAGAAATCCCTGCCTAAAAAGCAGGGTTTTGTGTTTTAAAGCGTGACCACAGTGGGATTTGAACCCACACGCCCTTTCGAGCACCACCCCCTCAAGATGGCAAGTCTACCGTTTCTCCATGTGGCCTAAAATATAAAAAACGCTACAATGCAGCGTTTTTTTGTGACCTGGCTGGGGCTCGAACCCAGGACCCCATCATTAAAAGTGATGTGCTCTACCAACTGAGCTACCAAGTCGAATTTTTTCGTTTAATTCGAGTGCAAATATATACTTATTAAACCTATAAATCAAATAAATTTACCTTAAATTTGCATTCTTTTTACAATTAGAATTTAACTTATTAATATTTAAGTACTTAATGATATGAAAAAAATTATTTTATTAGGCTATATGGCGTCTGGAAAGACTACAATGGCAGAATTATTATCAAAAAAAACTAAAATTGACACTGTCGATTTGGATAAATTGATTGAGAAAACAGAAAATTTATCAATAAATGAAATTTTTAATACCAAAGGAGAACTGTATTTTAGAAAATTAGAAAACCAAATTTTACAAGAAACAATTAAATCCGATGAAAATTTAATTATATCGTTAGGTGGAGGAACACCTTGCTATTATAACAATCATGAATTTTTAAATAACGAAAATGTAATTTCAATATACTTGAAAGCATCTGTAAATACATTATATGAAAGACTACTTACTGAAAAATCGGAAAGACCTATACTGTTTGATAAAAACGAAGACGAATTGAAAGAATTTATTGCCAAGCACTTATTTGAAAGAAATTTTTATTATAATCAGGCTAAACACACGGTTATAATTGATGATAAAAATAGCGACGAAATTGCTTCTGAAATCCACATCTTAATAAAATAGAACTATTCCCCTTCTTTATAATCATCAATATCCCGACGATCCTTTTTTGTAGGGCGTCCATCGCCAGTCTTACGATAATGCTCTTTTGATAATTTTAACAACTCTAAATGCTCATAAACTTCGGGTGGGGTTTCATTTCTTTGATACAGATCTACTAATTTTGCTCCAACACGATTTTCAGGAATGTCTAAAACAGTAATTATTTGTGTAATCTGGTCTTTTCGAAACGAAATTTTATCTGTCGGAAAAACTTCTTTTGAGGCTTTTGCAACAATTCCATTTACAGTAATATGGTTTTTTTTGCATGCTTCGGTAACCATATTACGGGTTTTGTAATACCTAACGCACCATAAATATTTATCAATTCGCATAATTTTTCTAAATAGAATGTTAAAAATGCTACAAAAATAAATCAATATTGTATATTTGTCGTTTAATTTAAAATAAAAATGAATAAAATTTTTAAAATAATCTTAATTGCAGTTATTGGACTTTCAATTTCTAAATGTGAAACAGAAGATGATATTCCTGAAGTAGTTCTGAATGACTTTACCGTTCAAAGAGATGCAGATAATACCATTATTGAAACCTATTTAAAAGAACACGAATTAATTGTAAATCCAACAACATTTGATGTAGCGTTTAAAAGAGTTAATAGTCTTGATGTAAACTGTATGTGGTTAAAAAACCTTGTAACCACTACAAATCCAAACCCTCAATATCCGTTACTTTCAAGAATTTGTAAAGCAAACAATATTTCATATACTATTTATTTTATAAAAATACAAGAAGGAGGCACAACAACTATAAATACCAAAAAACCTTGTAATCTTGATGGAGTTTGGACAGCTTATAAAGGCAGATTGATGGATAAATTTGTTGCAAAAGGAACACTTGTAGGAGGTGTTGCAACAACTGCTGATACCGGAGGTATATCTGCTAGCGATGAAGGAACTGTCTTTGACTCAAATGACAATCCAAATTCTTTTTTTGATTTAGACCGAGTGGTCAGAGGATGGGCAGAAATTTTCCCTTTATTTAAAACAGGAACTTATCTTGCTCATGCAGATGGAACAACAACTTATAGTGATTTTGGAGCAGGAGTAATGTTTTTACCTTCTGGTTTAGCCTATTTTAATGCAGCCCAAGGTTCTATTCCTTCGTATTCACCACTAATTTTTAATTTTAAATTATTTGAAATTAAAAGAAATGACCACGATGGTGATGGAATTAAAGATTTTGAAGAAGATTTGAATGGAGATGGATATATTTATACAACGGCCGAAAATGGAGCAACTTTTATTAATGATAGAAATATTGATGATACAGATAGTGATGGATATGTGGATGTTTACGATGGAGACGATGACGATGATCATTATTTGACACGAACAGAAATTAAAAGACCAGCATTATTTCCTGCACAATATGATGAGAATGGTGTTCCTGTAAACACTGGATATTATCAGTTTACGCCAACAGCAAACAATCCATTAACACCATATATTGATGAATCTATTCCCATACCAGTTTGTTTAGACGGGAATAAAATCTATTTAAGTAAAAAGTGTCACCCATAAAAGAAACAACAACTCGTCCCGTTAATAATTAGCGGGACGATTTTTTTAAACTGTATGAATACAAAATCATACAAAAAAAACTCGTGGCACTGCTGATTTTGGTTGGCTTAAAGCTAATTTTTCATTTTTGTTCAGAAATTATTTTAATCCTGATAGGTGCAGTTTGGAGTTTTAGGAGCCTAAATGACGACTGGATTGCTGCTGGAATAGGTTTTGGAACGCACTCGCACAAAAATATGGAAATAATAACCACACCATTAGAAGGCAGCCTGATTCAAAAAATGAGTAACAAAGACGCAATGGGAATTACGAATTGCAATCAAATTGAGATTATAACAAATCTCAAATTGAGAATACTTTTGATAGAAGTACCGATGAAAAATTAAAATCTAAAAACACAGTATTTGCATCGTTTTTAGAATATAAATTTTATAAAAATTCTCCACGAACACTGCCGTCATCATCAATTTTTGTAAGTAAAACCTGTTGCAACGAATTGATTAATTCAGGATTGAAAGGCATTTTTACTTTAACATAATTTTCAGTAAATCCGTGAATGTATCCTTCTTTATTTTCGGCTTCGAATAATACTGTTTTGGTTTTGCCAATCTGATTTTCATAAAAAGCTCGGCGTTTTTTAACCGATAAACCACGCAACATTTTACTGCGTTTTGCTCGAATTGCTGTTGGTACAACTCCTGGCATATCAATTGCTTCTGTATTATCTCTTTCAGAATAGGTAAAAACATGCAAATAAGAAACATCCATTTGATTAATAAAATTGTAAGTTTCTAAAAAATGTTCATCAGTTTCACCAGGAAACCCAACGATTACATCAACTCCAATGCATGCATCCGGCATTGTTTGTTTAATTTTATCAACTCTATCAGTATAAGTTTCTCTTAAATAGCGGCGTTTCATTAGTTTCAAAATTTCGTTACTGCCACTTTGCAAAGGGACGTGAAAGTGTGGTACAAAAGATTTACTCTTTGATACAAATTCTATCGTTTCGTTTTTCAACAAATTAGGTTCGATAGATGAAATTCTTAATCGTTCAATACCATCAACTTTTTCTAATGCCTGAACAAGTTCTAAAAATGAATGTTCGTGTTTTTTGTTTCCAAACTCACCTTTTCCGTAATCACCAATATTTACACCTGTTAGTACAATTTCTTTGATGTTTTGAGCGGCAATTTCTTGTGCGTTTTTCAATACATTCTCTAACGCATCACTTCTTGAAATTCCTCGTGCTAACGGAATTGTACAATAGGTACATTTATAATCACAACCATCTTGAACTTTTAAAAAAGCTCTGGTTCTATCTCCAATAGAATAACTACCTACATAAAAATCGACTTCGGAAATTTCACAACTATGCACCTCACCCATTTCATTTTTGGACAAATTAGTAATATAATCCGTAATTTTAAACTTTTCGGTAGCTCCAAGCACTAAATCTACACCATCAACAGCGGCTAATTCCTCGGGTTTTAGTTGAGCATAACACCCTACAGCAACTACAAAAGCCTTGTTATTCAGTTTGATAGCTTTTTTTACAAATTGTTTAAATTGTTTATCCGCATTATCAGTAACAGAACAAGTATTAATAACATAAATATCTGCAACTTCTTCAAAATCAACCCTGTCAAATCCTTCATCAATGAAATTTCGAGCAATAGTTGAGGTTTCTGAGAAATTCAGTTTACAACCTAAAGTATAAAAAGCGACTTTTTTTCTTGTTTTCATAATTAGTTACAAAAATACATACAAAAATGATAAATCGGAACTATTTCTAACCTATAATAAACATAAAGAAAAAATATTAAAACTATTGGATTTTCTCCTCATCGGATTGGTAGTTATCATTGCTAAAAATTAAACCCAAATTACGCATTAGACTTCGTTATGAAAACTCAAAAT
>DYPB01000020.1 GCA_020720185.1 Flavobacterium psychrophilum
AAAAAAAATTGAAGTTTTTTGTGATTTTTTTCAAGCAGTTGATTTTCAGCGAATTTCTAAAATCATTTTTGGAAATTGATTTAGAAAAGGGTTGTTTAAAGGGAATTATTTGAATTGGATGGCTTTAATTGGGGGTATTTTAGTTATTATATAGGATGGAATTAAAAGAATTAAAAGGCAAATAACTATCGTCATTATATTTAATAAAGCGATGTGGATTAAATTTATAGATACTGGTGCTACTGATACAAAATAGTTTTCTGGTGGTAGTTTTATTATTTCGAACTGTTTTTGTATTAATAATAGTCCAATTCCTATAGTATTTCCCCAAAATAACCCTCTGATAATTAAATAACTGGCATTATATAAAAATATTTTTCTAATTGTCCAATTATTTGCCCCTATTGATTTTAATATGCCAATCATTTGGGTTCGTTCGAGAATTAATACTAATAATGCTACAACAATATTTATGGTTGATACGATTATCATAATTATTATTATTGTAAGTATATTAAAATCAAACAGTTGTAACCATTCAAAAATTAACGGATATTTTTCATTTATGGTTTTTGCATTTAGTGTTGATGGTATGTTTTTATAAATTTCGTCACCTTTCGTTTCGATTTCGTAAAAATCATTAATAAAAACTTCAAAATTACCTATCTGACTGGGCTGCCAATGATTCATTTTTTGAATATGTCGAATGTCTCCTATTATATAGGTAGCGTCGAACTCCTGAAATCCAGAATTATAAATGCCAACTATTTTGAAACGGCGCAAGTTTGGCAATCTATTTTCTCCTGCTTTCATAAAAAAGGTGTTAAAGTTATCGTTCTTTTTTAAATTTAGTCTATTTGCTAAATATTCTGAAACGAGAACTTGATTGTTTATTTCGGTCGAGAACGATGGTAAATTTCCTGAAATTAGATATTCTTTTAAGTTTTTCCAATCGTAATCTTTTCCGACACCTTTAAAAATAATTCCTTCAACAGCGTTTTGTGTTCTAATTATTCCTGCTTTGCTGGCAACAGCTTGAATGTGTGAAATTTCATCAATGTTTTTAAATTTTGGATAAAAACTTTGTTGCATTGATAGTGGTATTGTACTAACTTTTGATTGATTTTCATCGTAATTTGTAATAATAATATGTCCTGAAAATGCCGATAATTTCTCTTGGATTTTTTGTTGCAAACCAATTCCTGTTGCAACTGAAATTATCATCATTATCATTCCGATAGCGATGGCGGAAATTGCGATTTTTATTATTGGAGAAGATATACTACTTTTATACGCTTTTGTAGTAATTAATCTTTTTGCTATGAAATATTCTAAATTCAATTTTTTATGATGTTACATTTAATGTTCAAAAATACTATTTTATTCTTAATTATTGTGTTTGTTTCTTGCGGAAGTTCCAAAACTTTAGAAACAATTAATAAAAAACAAAATGATAGTTTGCAATCCATAGGTTTCGAATTACAAACTATCGAAATAAAAACTGGTGCGGATAATTATGCTGAATATTTACCTTTATTATCAAATAAAAAGGTGGGGATTGTAACTAATCCGTCTGGCATTGTGTTGTTTAGACATAAATACGACGCATCAAAAAGTCCTGATATTTGCAAAATGGGATTCAAAACCGATACAATTAGTATTGTTGATTTTTTAATTTCGAATGATATAAATGTCCAGAAAATATTTGCTCCAGAACATGGTTTTAGAGGCACTGCCGATGCTGGCGAGCATATTATTGACGGAAAAGACACCAAAACAGGACTGCCAATTATATCTTTGTATGGTGATAACAAAAAACCAAGACCCGAACAGTTAGCAGGAATTGAAATATTAGTGTTTGATTTACAAGATGTTGGAGCACGGTTTTATACTTACATTTCCAGTTTGCATTATATAATGGAAGCGTGTGCCGAAAATAATATTGAATTAATAATTTTGGACAGACCAAATCCAAATGGCAATATTGTAGATGGACCAATTTTAGAAAAACAGTTTACGAGTTTTGTAGGAATGCACGCTGTTCCAATACTTCATGGAATGACTATTGGCGAATATGCTCTGATGATCAATGGCGAAAAATGGTTGAAAAACAATATTCAATGTGATTTAAAAGTTATAAAATGTTTAAATTATAACCGACAAATGGCTTATCATTTACCTATAAAACCATCGCCAAATTTACCAAACGACCAAGCTATAAATTTATATGCAAGTCTTTGTTTATTTGAAGGTACCAATGTTTCTGTGGGCAGAGGAACCAAAATGCAGTTTCAAATTTATGGTTCTCCCTTTTTGCCAAAAAGTGATTTTAATTTTACTCCTGTTCCAAATTTTGGTGCGAAAGAACCAACCTATAGAAATCAACTTTGCAATGGCGAGAATTTGTCTAAAATCAATAAAATCAATAAATTAGAAATTAAATGGTTGATAAAATGTTATAAAGAAACTACCGATAAAACCAAGTTTTTTAATTCGTTTTTTACAAAATTAGCAGGAACAAAAAAATTGCAACAACAGATTGAAAATGGTGTTCCTGAAACTGATATTAGGAAAAGTTGGGAGAAAGAATTGGTTGATTTTAGAGAAATGAGGAGGAAGTATTTAATTTATTAGTCTCTATTAGATTTATACAAATTATAACGGCAATTTTTCTTTCATTTTTTCAACAATATTAAAAGCAGCAGGACAAATGGCTACATTCAATAAAGTTAAATCTGTAATTTGATAAAACTTTTTTCTATCGGTATGCGGAAATTCTCGACAGGCTTTTGGTCGAACTTCATAAATCATACAAGCATTTTCATTGTCTAAAAAGGTGCAAGGAACGGATTGTAAAACAAAATCTTTATCCTCGTCAATTCTTAAATATTGATCAATAAATTGCTGCGGTTTTTGTCTCAAATGTTTTGCAACTCGTTCAATATCAGCTAATGTAAAAAGTGGTCCAGTTGTTTTACAACAATTAGCACATGTTAAACAATTTGTTTTTTTAAATTCATCGTCATGTAAATCTTGCATGATATAATCTAAATTTTTTGGTTGCTTTTTCTTTAACTTATCAAAATATTTTTTGTTCTCGATATGCTTATCTTTGGCAAGTTTTAAAAGATTACTCATTTTTAATCGTTTATTTATTATATCAGATTATTTTCAAAATTACAACTAAACTAACAATATCTCTATTAATCTAAAAAAATAAAATGAAAGATCTTTTTGGCACGGCAATTCTTGATTATCAAATTAATAATTTTCCCGAAGATTTAATTACAGAAACCAATATTACTGAACCTGACTTGATGTTGGTTTCTCATCTTTTTAGAGATTTTGACAATATGCCAATTATTGAACAAAGAGCCTTAGAACTTACTAAAGGTAAGACTCTTGATGTAGGTTGTGGTGCTGGAAGTCATAGTTTGTATTTGCAAAACATTAAAAATATTGATGTTACGAGCATTGATATTTCGTCAAACGCTATTAAAACCTGCCAACTTCGAGGTCTAAAAAATGCTAAAATTCAAGATATTATGACTCTTGATTCTACTGATTGTCAAAACAAATTTGATACTATTTTATTGCTAATGAATGGAACTGGAATTTGCGGAACGATGAAAAATCTACCATTTTTTTTACAAAAATTAAAATCGTTGCTTAATCCAAATGGTCAAATTTTAATTGACAGTACAGATATATTATATATGTATGACGATGATGAAGTTGATGAAATTTTAAATAACAAAAAATATTATGGGGAATTGGAATTTACAGTTTCCTATAAAAATAAAACTGAAAAACCCTTTTCATGGCTATATTTGGATTTTAATACATTGAAAAATAAAGTTCTAGAAAATAATCTAAAAATTGAACAAATTATTAAATGTGAAAACCACAGTTATTTATCGAGAATTTTTTGTTCTATTTGATTTAAAATAAAAATATAATCCTCTTGATTTGTAACAAAATCCATATCCGAAACATCAATAATCAATATATTTAAATCTTGTTGTGATTTGATATAATCTAAATAGCCGTGATTAATTTTTTCTAAATAATCTTCCGTTATTTCTTGTTCGTAACTACGACCTCTTTTTTTAATGTTTTCGAGTAATCTTTCCGTATTTTGATACAAATAAATGTATAAATCTGGTTTTTTCATCTCTTTGTAAATAATTTCAAAAAGGGTTTTATACAACCTAAACTCATCTTCCGCAAGAGTGATTTTTGCAAAAATTAACGATTTGAATATGTGATAATCTGTAATCAAAAAGTCTTTAAATAAATCAAATTGTGCCAAATCATCTGATAATTGTTGGTATCTATCTGCCAAAAATGACATTTCTAACGGAAAAGCAAATCGACTTTGATCTTTATAAAATTTTGGTAAAAATGGATTGTCTGCATATCGTTCCAATATAGTCTTTGCATTAAAATCCTCCGAAATCCTACTCGTTAGGGTTGTTTTACCAGCCCCAATATTACCTTCGATAGCTATGTAGTTATAGTTTTCTAACTTTATGTTTTTTAAGGGATGTACTATATTTCCTATTGGTTTACATTCCTTTTTATCTGTACAAATTGATACTAATTCTGTAATGTTTTTTAATAAGATAGGATGTTCCCATTCAATATTCAAATCAAATATTGGATGCAAAACAAATTTTCTGTCTTGCATATATTGATGTGGAATTGTTAAATTTTCAGTTTTAATTATCTGATTTTCAGCAGAAATTATATCAATATCAATAATTCTATCTTCATATTGATTGTTTTGAGATTGCTTTCGACCTAGTTTTATTTCAATATTTAAAATTTGATTAAGAATTAATTGTAAATCTTTATTAGTATGAATTAAAACCGCACAATTATAAAACGGTTTGCTATCAAAACCCCAAGATTGGGCTTCATATAATTTCGAAATTTTAATAACAGTACCCACACTATTGTGAATAATGTTTATTGCTAATTGTATGTTTTCCAGACGATTGCCTAGATTACTGCCTATTGATAAAATAATTTGGTTTTGACAATTCATGATTTTGCAAATAAATTAAAAAGAAATTTAGCACGAAAATAGAAAACAACAGCTGTTAATAAGTGTTTTTCTATCTACCTGTACTGCCAAAACCACCTGCTCCCCTATCGGTTTCTGATAATTCTGTAACTTCTTGCCAAACAACTCGTTCGTGTTTTGCAATAATCATTTGAGCAATTCTCTCTCCATTTTCTATCACAAAATCTTTATCAGATAAATTAATCAAAATTATAGCTATTTCTCCTCTATAATCGGCGTCAATTGTTCCTGGAGAGTTTAAAACAGTAATGCCAAATTTTGCCGCCAAACCACTTCTTGGTCTAACTTGTGCTTCAAATCCTATTGGCAATTCAATAAAAAGACCTGTTCTTATAATCCCTCGGTCAAGTGGTTTCAATGTTATTGCTTGTTCAATATTTGCTCTTAAATCCATTCCTGCCGATGCTATTGTTTCATAATTTGGCAGCGAATGTTTTGACTTATTGATTATTTTTATCTTCATTATATCATTTTTTTAGTATAAAAAAATTCTAAATCTTATTTTAAAATAAGATTTAGAATTTTATAAAGTGCTATTTAACAGTTTTTTACTTTGTTTCTTCTGTTTTTTTTGTGTCAGAATCATCTTTAGCAGCATTTTTGAATTCTTTTATACCGCTACCTAAACCTTTCATTAATTCTGGAATTTTTTTACCGCCAAAAAGTAATAAAATTATAGCCAAAACTACTAATATATGTCCAAAACTCAATGGTTCGCCTAAAAATATTGTATTTGATATCATAATTTATAAAATTTATTAGTGCAAATATAATAACAAAAAAACATATCCGTGTAAAAATGAGTATAAATTTATATATTTGTAGTTGAAAATTTAAAGTTATGTCAGAAAAACGATTAAAAAGACAATTATTAAAGAAAAAATTATTAACTAAAAGTAGATTGATAATTTTAAACGAAGATTCGTTTGAAGAGATTTTTTCACTTCGATTAACCTTAATGAATGTATTTGTAGTCGGAACATTAGGAGCAATGGCTATAGTATTTGTTACAACTTTCATTATTGCTTTTACGCCATTACGAGAATTTATACCTGGTTATGCATCAAATGGTTTAAGAAAAGACGCTACTGAATTAGCCTTAAAATCAGATTCATTATCAACCGCTTTAAAGAAAAATCAAATGTATTTACAATCAATTGTTAAGGTTTTAAATGGTAATTTAGAATATGAAAAAGTAAATAAAGACTCTATTCTTGCATCGGCTCCAAAAGATTTGCCTTCTTTAGAAAGTGTTAATCCAACAGCTGCCGAAATTGAGTTAAGACAACAAGTAATTAAAGAAGAAAAAGAGGGAAAAAAAAAGAAAAAATAATCTATCTATTGGGCTTGATTAGAAAAGCATTTGGATAGTTTTTCTTTAAAACAATTAAATTTCTTTCAGCTTCAATACGGGTTTTGAAATTGCCAACCCATACCTTATATATAGGTGTAAAAAAAACAACCGTGGCGTCGTAGTTTTTATTGTTTTTCTTAAATTCTATCAAAGTCTTTCTAGAAATTTCAGAATCTCCATTATAAATCTGAATTTTATAATTGTCGTTTACGGTAATAGACGCATTTATCTTCCTTTTTTCGCTTAAAAGTTGTTCAAATCTTCCGTCTTGAGTTACTGATACGCTTTGAGAGAATGTTTTAAGGAAAAAAAACAGACTCAGAAACAAAAGATAGGTAAAGTTTCTTTTCATTTTTTTATATATAAAGTAATGATCATTATGCAAATATAAGGGTTTTAGAGTTTCTAAAAAATTAATATCTTATTTAGAATTAATATAAATTAACATTTAACATATATTTAGGCTTTTAAGAATTAAACAGAAGTTGTATTTTTGTACGAGTTTTTTAAATAACGGTCTGTTTTTTTCTTAAAACAAACCAATTTTTTAGTCGATAATCATTATATAAATATATGAAAAAGGTGCAAAACCCTAATTCGTTTTCAAGGAAATTAATTTTAAGCATAGCATTTTTGCTTGTTATCTCCTTTAATTCTATTGCTCAAACTGCTGTTGCTCCCGCAACGGCTAATCCTGTAGCTGTTGGCGATCCTGTAAAGGGTAAAGAGCTTTTTAATACAAATTGTGCTGCTTGTCATAAGTTAGATGGAAAAATGACGGGGCCTGCATTAAGAGGTGTGTCAGGAAGAAGAAGTAAAGACTGGTTATATGAGTGGATAAAAAACTCGTCAGCTATGATAAAAGCTGGAGATGCCGACGCTATTAAATTATTTAATGAAAATAATAAAGCGGTAATGACATCTTTTCCTCAATTATCAAATGGTGATATTGATAATATTATTGCCTACACAAATGAGGTAAAGGCAGCTCCTGTGGCAGATAAAGAGAATGCTAAACCAAAAGAAAATGATGAATCTGGTCTTTTAACCAATCTAATTCTTGGTGCTCTATCAATAGTTTTGATAATGTTGGTTATAATGTTATCTTTATTAAACAAACTTTTAAGAAAAGTTGCAGAATCAAAAGGTATTCAAGTAGTAGAAAATGATTCGACAATGTCAATTTGGAAATCATTTGCTAAAAATCAATTTTTAGTATTAGTAACATCTATTTTCTTGATATTAGCCAGTGGTTATTTTGCATACGGTTATTTTATGCAAGTGGGCGTAGATCAGGATTATGAACCAGTTCAGCCAATCCATTATTCACACAGAATACACGCTGGAAGTAATCAAATTAACTGTAAATATTGTCATTCAGCTGCACGAGAAAGTAAAAATGCTGGAATTCCATCGTTGAATGTGTGTATGAATTGCCATAAAAACATTTCAGAAGTATCTGATACAACAGCAACTGCCGAATATTCTAAAGAATTCTATGATGGAGAAATTAAACGACTATACAAAGCAGTTGGTTGGGACGGAAGTAAATACACAGGGAAAACCGAACCCGTAAAATGGGTGAGAATTCACAACCTGCCAGATTTTGCATATTTCAATCACTCACAACATGTTAGCGTAGCTGGATTAGAATGTCAAACTTGTCATGGTCCCGTTCAAACTATGGAAATAATGAAACAACATTCAAAATTAACTATGGGATGGTGTATAGATTGCCATCGTAAAACAGAAGTTAAAACAGAAGGCAACGAATATTATACAAAAATCCACAACGAATTAGCAAAAAAATATGGTAAAGACAAACTAACTGCTGCTGAAATGGGTGGATTAGAATGTGGAAAATGCCATTATTGATATAATAAAAGTTATTAAATTTAACTTAACAAATAGAATTAGTTTTTAAAACAAATACGGAAATAGGAATTTAGTTTAAAATAAAAGCACATTGTTTAAATTATTATTTGGTAATCCAAAAAGTCAAAAATTTTAAACTTTATAAACTTTAACATTTTAAACAAAAAATAATAAAAAAATATGTCATCAAGCAAAAAATACTGGCAAAGTGTTGAGGAACTAAACGAAAACAGTTCTATTGTTGAGCAACTAAAAAACAATGAGTTTTCAGAAGCAATTCCGACAGATGAATTTTTAAGTGACAAAGCAGGTTTGTCATCGTCATCAACAACTCGAAGAGATTTCTTGAAGTATGTAGGTTTTAGTACCGCAGCTGTAACTCTTGCTTCTTGCGAAGGTCCTGTTCATCGTTCTATTCCTTATGTAGTTCAGCCAGAGCAAATTATACCAGGAGTTGCTGATTTTTATGCAACATCTGTTTTTGATGGTTTTGATTTTGCAAATTTATTAGTAAAAACAAGAGAAGGTCGTCCTGTAAAAATAGAAAATAATACTATAGCTGGAGCAAAATTTACTGCTAATGCAAGAGTTCACGCATCTATTTTGTCATTATATGATAATATGCGTTTGAAAAAACCAAAAATGAATCAAGAAGATTCTTCATGGTCTGCTATTGATGCAAAAATAAAATTAAGTCTAACAGAAGCAAAAACTACAGGAAAACAAGTAGTTCTTTTAACAAGTACATTAGCAAGTCCTTCAACCGAAAAATTAATATCAGAATTTATTGCACAAAATCCAACGGCAAAACATATTGTTTACGATGCCGTTTCATCTTCGGCAGCATTAGATGCATTTGAAATGAAGTACGGAGAACGAGCATTAGTTAATTATGATTTTTCAAAATCAGAGGTAATTGTTTCTCTTGATGCAGATTTTCTTGGAGATTGGCAAGGTGGTGGATATGATAACGGTTATTCACAAGGTAGAGTTCCTAAAAATAAATTAATGTCGAAGCACATTCAAATAGAAGCAAATATGACGCTTTCTGGTGCTGCAGCAGACAAAAGAATACCAATGAATACAGCTACTCAAAAGCAAGCATTGGTACATATATACAATATTGTTTTTGGTCAAGATTTTATGACCACTCCTGTTATATTAGATGCTAAAATTAAAGATGAACTTTCAAAAATTGCATCCCAATTAAAAGCAGCAGGTTCAAAAGGTCTATTGGTTTCTGGTATTCAAGATGTTGATGCACAATTATTAGTTTTAGCAATCAATGCACAATTAAATAGCGAGGCATTCAATTTAACTGAAACCCGTCAAATAAGAAAAGGTAATAATCAAAAAGTATCTCAATTAATTTCAGATATGAAATCAGGATCTGTACACACATTGATAATGAGTGGTGTGAATCCTGCATATTCTTTGCCAAATGCTGATGAGTTCAAAACCGCATTAAAAAAGGTAAAAATGTCTGTTGCATTCTCATTAAGAGAAGATGAAACTTCAACAATAACAAATATTGCAGCAGCAACACCACACTATTTGGAATCTTGGGGTGATTTAATGCTTACAAAAGGAACTTATTCCTTGACACAACCTACTATTCGTCCTTTGTTTGACACCAAACAATTTCAAGATTGTTTATTGTCATGGACAGGAAATTCAAATTCTTTTTACGATTATATTAAATCAACTGCCACAGCTATCACAGGGACATCGTGGAATACAGTATTACACGATGGTGTTTTTGTAGGTATTGCAGGCGGAGTAACTCCGTTAGGTTTCGATTTTAGTGTGTCTGCAAAGGCATTAGCAAAAACAAAAACAGGAACTGATTTTGAATTAAATTTATATACAAAAACAGGATTAGGAGATGGGCAACAAGCCAATAATCCTTGGTTACAAGAGTTTCCAGATCCAATTACAAGATGTTCTTGGGATAATTATATAACTATATCTCAAGCCGATGCAAAAAAATTAGACATTTCAAATGAAATTGTTGCTAATGGAGGGTTAAATGGAGGATATGTTAATTTAGATGTTAATGGAACTAAATTAGAAAATGTTCCTGTAATTATTCAGCCAGGACAAGCAGTAGGAACGGTTGGATTAGCATTAGGTTATGGTAAAAAAACAGGTTTAAAAGAAGAAATGCAAGTAGGTGTAAATGCTTACACCTTATATAAAGGTTTTAATAATGTACAATCTTTAAAAATTACAAAAGCCGAAGGAACACATGAATTTGCTTGTGTACAAGGTCAAAAAACATTAATGGGTAGAGGAGACATTGTAAAAGAAACTACTTTAACCATTTTCAATTCAAAAGATTCAAAAGAATGGAACGAAACACCAAAAGTTTCGTTAGACCATAAAGAAGTTGAGGCAACTTCGGTGGATTTATGGGAGTCATTTGATAGATCTGTAGGGCATCATTTCAATTTATCAATAGATTTAAATGCTTGTACAGGTTGTGGGGCTTGCGTAATTGCTTGTCATGCCGAAAACAATGTACCCGTAGTTGGTAAATCAGAAATTAGACGAAGTAGAGATATGCACTGGTTGCGTATCGACAGATATTACTCATCAGAAACTACTTTTGCAGCTGATGATAAAAAGAAAGAAGAATTTGACGGATTAACAGGAACACACGGTTCATTAAGCGGTTTCGGTGAGATGGAATTAGCCAATGACAATCCACAAGTAGTTTTTCAACCTGTAATGTGTCAGCACTGTAACCATGCACCTTGTGAAACTGTTTGCCCTGTTGCCGCAACATCTCACGGGCGTCAAGGTCAAAATCAAATGGCATACAATCGTTGTGTAGGTACAAGATATTGTGCTAACAACTGTCCATATAAAGTTAGAAGATTTAACTGGTTCTTGTACAACAAAAATGAAGAATTTGATTACTATATGAACAATGATTTAGGCAGAATGGTAATAAATCCAGATGTAAATGTTCGTTCCAGAGGGGTTATGGAAAAATGTTCAATGTGTATTCAAAAAACACAATTAACAATCTTAACAGCAAAAAGAGAAGGAAGAACTGTAAATGCAAACGAATTTCAAACTGCTTGTTCGTCAGCTTGTTCGTCAGGAGCGATGGTTTTTGGTGATGTGAATAACGAAAAAGACACTGTTACAACATTAGCAAAAGATAAAAGAAGTTATCATTTATTAGAGCATGTAGGCACAAAACCAAATGTGGTTTATCAGGTTAAAGTTAGAAATGATAAAGTATAAACAGTTGAATCAGCAAAATGCTTATTATATACTGTTAAAATGCCTAAAACAAAAAATAAATTTTAAAAAGCTTATAGCCTATCGCTTAAAGCCTAAAGCAATTAAAAAATAAAACTATGTCGTCTCATTACGAAGCACCCATTAGAAAACCCCTTGTTATTGGTGATAAATCTTATCACGATGTAACATTAGATGTCGTTGCACCTGTTGAAGGTAGAGCCAATAAACAATGGTGGACAGTATTTACAATAGCGTTTATTGCATTCCTTTGGGGATTAGGTTGTATTATTTATACGGTTTCTACAGGAATTGGAACTTGGGGATTAAACAAAACCGTAGGCTGGGCCTGGGATATTACTAATTTCGTTTGGTGGGTAGGTATTGGTCATGCTGGAACTTTAATTTCTGCAGTATTATTACTTTTCCGTCAAAAATGGAGAATGGCGATAAACCGTTCTGCGGAAGCCATGACAATATTTTCTGTTATACAGGCAGGATTGTTCCCAATTATTCACATGGGTCGTCCATGGTTGGCATACTGGGTTGTGCCAATTCCAAATCAATTTGGATCGTTGTGGACAAATTTTAACTCTCCATTATTATGGGATGTATTCGCAATATCAACTTATTTATCCGTATCATTAGTATTCTGGTGGACGGGTTTATTACCTGATTTTGCAATGATTAGAGACAGAGCCGTAACACCGTTCAACAAAAAAGTTTATTCCATCCTATCATTCGGATGGAGTGGTCGAGCCAAAGATTGGCAACGATTTGAAGAAGTTTCATTAGTTTTAGCAGGATTGGCAACACCACTTGTATTGTCAGTACATACGATTGTATCTATGGACTTTGCCACTTCGGTAATTCCAGGATGGCATACCACTATTTTTCCTCCATACTTTGTGGCAGGAGCGGTTTTCTCTGGATTTGCAATGGTAAATACCTTGTTAATCATTATGAGAAAAGTATCAAATTTGGAAGATTATATCACCATTCAACATATCGAATTGATGAATATTGTAATTATGATTACAGGTTCAATCGTTGGGGTTGCCTATATTACAGAGTTATTTGTAGCATGGTATTCTGGTGTTGAATATGAACAATATGCATTTTTGAACAGAGCAACAGGACCTTACGCTTGGGCGTATTGGGCAATGATGACTTGTAATGTATTTTCTCCACAAACAATGTGGGTAAAAAAATGGAGAACAAACATTCTGTTTTCATTTATAATCTCTATTGTAGTAAATATTGGAATGTGGTTTGAACGATTTGTAATTATTGTTACATCTTTACATAGAGATTATTTACCATCATCTTGGACAATGTTCTCACCAACATTTGTTGATATTGGCATCTTCATAGGTACAATAGGGTTTTTCTTTGTGTTATTTTTATTATATGCACGATCTTTCCCAGTAATTGCACAAGCAGAAGTAAAAACAATTTTAAAATCATCAGGAGAATATTATAAAAAACGCAGAGAATCAGAAAAACATTAATAAAATGAGTAATAAAGTAATACACGCATTGTATAATGACGACGATATTTTGATGGACGCCGTAAAAAAAATTCGAGCAGCCCATCATCACATTGAAGAGGTTTTTACCCCTTTTCCTGTTCATGGATTAGACAAAGCAATGGGGCTGGCACCAACCAGAATAGCAATTTGTGCTTTTATTTATGGTTTAATTGGTTTGTTGTTTGGAACATGGATGATGGATTATATAATGATTCAAGATTGGCCTCAAGACATTGGCGGAAAACCAAGTATGAGCTATATTCAAAATATGCCAGCATTTGTTCCAGTAATGTTTGAAGAGACTGTTTTTTTTGCAGCACATTTAATGGTAATTACTTTTTATATGAGAAGTAGATTATGGCCTTTCAAAGTAGCCGAAAACCCTGATGTTCGAACTACCGACGATCATTTTTTAATGGAAGTGTCTGTTAATAATAACGAAAAAGAATTGATTTCTTTATTGCTAAGTACAGGGGCGGTCGAAGTAAAGTCAGTAGAAAAGCTGGAAGAACATTAATTAAAAATTAAATTTTTAACTTAATAATTGTTTACTTTTCTAAATAGTAAAAAATAAATATTTGATGAAAAACACATTAAAAATAACATTAACTTTTGGAGCATCGATTTTGATGGCCTCATGCTTTGATAAATCTGCACCGAACTATCAATACATGCCAAATATGTATGAATCAGTGGGTTATGAAACCTATGCAGAATCAGCTGCATTCAATTCGCCAAATGGATTAAAAGGAAAAGAAGGGCAGTTACCTCCTGCGGGCACTATAAAAAGAGGTTTTATTCCATATAGTTATCCAAATACCACTGAAGGCTATGAGGCTGCAAAAGCAACATTAGCATCACCTTTATTACCATTGTCAGAAAAAGAAATGGAAACTGCAAAAGAATTGTATGAAATTTATTGTGCAATTTGTCATGGAAATGCTGGTGATGGTCAAGGACATTTATCAAAACAAGGAAAATTTCTTGGAGTGCCAAATTATAAAGATCGGGTAATCAATGAGGGTAGCATTTTTCATGTAGTAACTTATGGATTAAATTCTATGGGTAGCCATGCTAACCAATTATCTACTAAAGAAAGATGGATGGTATCTCAATATGTAATGAAATTAAAAAATCAATAATATAAGCTTAATGCCTTGAGCCTAAAGCCTAAAGCAAAAAATAATATGTATACATTTTCAAAAAAATTAAAAACATTTTCTATTGTTCTGATGATTATTGGAATTTTGGGTATTGGTTATGGTTTTATCGCAGCACCAAAAACAATTACCGATGTTGAAAAATTAGAAGCAGAAAACGCAGATCATAGTGGTGGAGATGAATCAAAGCACGAAACTTCACATGAAACAATTATTGAAAAGCATGTTGAGGTTATTGCGGAGAAACATGATACTGTTGTTGCACAAGCAGATGTTGCTACTTCAAATACAGATGAAGTGAAAGATTCAGTAGTTGTTGTAGCAATTGAACCAGCACCAAGCAATCACGGAGAGGAAGAATTAGCAAATTCACATAATTTAGCAGAAAATAATGCACAAAAAAAAGATGTGCACGCTGAACATCAAGCACATTTAGAACACAAATTACAACAATTACAAAATAAACCTTGGGCAGCATTATATGTGCCAATGATATTTATATTTTTATTATCAATGGGAGTTTTGGCATTCTATGCCATACAACAAGTGGCACAAGCAGGTTGGTCTCCAGTATTGTTTAGAGTAATGCAAGGAATAACTGCCTATCTACCAGTAGCATCGGTAATTTTCTTTGCTTTTTTAGTATTAACTGGATTACATGTTTTTGAAACTAATCATCTTTTTGCTTGGATGCAAGAAGGTATTACTGACCCAAAAAGTGAACATTATGATAAGATAATCACAGGAAAATCGGGGTATTTGAATTTCCCGTTTTGGATATTTAGAGCTGCCGTTTTCTTAATTGGATGGAATTTATACAGATATTTTTCAAGAAAAAATTGTTTAGCACAAGATGAATCGTCAGATAATGCGTTCTACAAAAAGAATTTTAATATTTCTGCAATGTTTTTAGTGTTCTTTATCGTTACTGAATCTATTTCTTCATGGGATTGGATTATGTCTTTAGATCCACATTGGAGCAGTACATTATTTGGATGGTATGTTTTTGCAAGTTTCTTTGTAAGCGGAATCACAACCATTTGTATGATAACTATACATCTAAAAAATAATGGATATTTAGAAAATGTAAATACCAGTCATATCCACGATTTAGCAAAATTTATGTTTGGTTTTAGTGTGTTTTGGACTTACTTATGGTATTCACAATTTTCGTTAATTTGGTATGCTAACATCCCTGAAGAAGTTACATACTTTAAAACCAGAATTGATGTTTATACATTGCCTTTCTGGGGAGCAATTGTAATGAATTTTGTGTTTCCAATATTAATATTAATCAATACTGATTTTAAACGAATTTCATGGGTTTTAGCAATGGCAGGAGTTGTAATTTTATTAGGGCATTATGTTGATTTTTTCAATATGATTATGCCTGCAACTGTTGGAGAAAATTGGTTTATCGGTATTTCAGAGATTTGTTCATTACTGTTCTTTATAGGATTATTTATTTTTGTTGTATTTACAGCATTAACAAAATCACCACTATTACCTAAAAGAAATCCATTTATTGAGGAAAGTAAACATTTTCATTATTAATAAAAAAAAGAAAAAAAATGAGTAATTTTTTAGCCATTATAGTTTCTATTCTATTAGCTATTTCAGTTTGGCAATTAATCAAAATGTATCGTTTGTCCAAAATAGGGATTAACAAAAATAATAGCAACTTACAAGATAGTAAGAATAGAAAACTCATTTAATTGAGTTCTTATAAACAATATTAATATTAAAAAAGAAAAATTTGATGAGTAGTTTTTTGGTAATTATAGTTTTAGTTATATTGGCAGTTGCAATTTGGCAACTGACTAAAATATTCGATTTAACTCAAATCGGGAAAAACAAGGATAACAGCGGTATTGCAAATGATAGAGACAATAATACTCAAGGATATATTGCATTCGCATTTTTAGGGTTTATCTATATATTCACAATTTACAATCTTTATGCTTGGGGAGGTCTTGTTTTGCACACTCCAGCATCTGCACATGGCAAAGTAATTGATGATTTGATGAATTTTTCATTCGCCTTAATTTTCTTTGTACAAATAATAACACAATCACTGTTGCATTATTTTGCATTTAAATATAGGGGCAAAAAAGAAAACAAGGCATTATACTATGCAGACAACAATAAGTTAGAAATGTTTTGGAGCGTTATTCCTGCAGTAGTTTTGGCGATATTAATCATTTATGGATTATTTGCATGGAGCGATATTATGTTTGTAGATGAAAAAACTGAAGATGTAATTGTTGTTGAAATCTATGGTCAGCAATTTAACTGGACTGCAAGATATTCAGGAAAAGATAATGTTTTAGGAAAAGCAAATGTTAGATATATTGAAGGCGTAAACACTCTTGGTGTTGATATGGCTGACAAATATGCACAAGATGATTTTAATACAAAAGAATTGCATTTGCCAAAAGGTAAAAAAATATTATTCAAAATCCGTTCGCAAGATGTTTTACATTCCGCATATTTTCCTTATTTTAGAGCACAAATGAATTGTGTTCCAGGTATGGTGACTCAGTTTGCCTTTACTCCTATTTATACAACCGATGAGTATAGAAATAAGGATTTTATGGTGAAAAAAGTTGCAAATATTAATAGAATTCGGGAAGAAAAAAGTAAAGAATTAGAGGCAAAAGGAGAAACAGCATTAGACCCATATGAATTTGATTATTTATTGATTTGTAATAAAATATGTGGAGTTTCTCATTATAATATGCAAATGAAAATTGTAGTTGAAACACCCAGAGAATATAAAAAATGGTTAAAAACCCAAACTACAATAGCAAAAGATATTGCTGAAGACAAAGCTTCTAAAGAACCGAAACCGGTTGAAGTTAATAATACCATTAAAATTGATACAACAAAAGTAATCTCAGTAGAGACGATGCCCGTAGTTAAAAAATAATTTTCTTTAAAAAAATAAAAAATATGTCAGCAGATACTCACGATCACGGACATGATCAAGAACATGAACACCATCATAAAGATACTTTTATAACAAAATACATTTTTAGTATCGACCACAAAATGATTGCAAAACAATATCTTTTAACAGGAATTATAATGGGAATCATCGGAGTCGGTATGTCATTGTTATTTCGTATGCAATTAGCATGGCCTGAAGAGTCTTTTAAAACCTTTAGCTTCTTTTTAGGAGATAAATTTGCTCCTAATGGTGTAATGTCAAATGACATTTATCTAGCATTAGTTACTATTCATGGAACTATAATGATCTTTTTTGTACTAACAGCAGCGCTTTCAGGAACATTTAGTAATTTATTAATTCCATTACAAATTGGAGCCAGAGATATGGCCTCGGGATTTTTAAATATGCTTTCTTATTGGATATTTTTTGTGTCATGTATAATTATGCTTTCTTCGTTATTTGTAGAAGCTGGACCTGCCTCTTCAGGATGGACAATATACCCACCGTTGAGTGCATTACCTCAAGCAATTCCTGGTTCAGGAATGGGAATGACACTATGGTTAGTATCTATGGCACTTTTCATAGCAGCATCTTTATTAGGGTCGTTAAATTATATTGTAACCGTAATTAATTTGCGTACAAAAGGAATGTCATTTGATAGATTGCCATTAACTATTTGGGCATTTTTTGTTACTGCAATTATAGGTCTTGTATCATTTCCTGTATTATTTTCAGCAGCATTATTGTTAATCTTTGACAGAAGTTTTGGAACATCATTCTTTTTGTCAGATATTTATATTGCAGGAGAAGTTTTACATTATCAAGGAGGTTCACCTGTATTATTTGAACATTTATTTTGGTTTTTAGGACATCCCGAAGTATATATTGTACTGTTGCCTGCCCTTGGAATTACATCAGAAATTATTGCAACAAACTCTAGAAAGCCAATTTTTGGATATAGAGCAATGATTACTTCAATTATTGCTATTGGATTTTTATCAACAATCGTTTGGGGTCATCACATGTTCGTTTCTGGTATGAATCCGTTCCTTGGTTCGGTATTTACCTTTACAACTTTGCTAATTGCAATTCCATCTGCGGTAAAAGGTTTTAATTATATTACAACTTTATGGAAAGGTAATTTACAAATGAATCCTGCAATGTTGTTTTCAATAGGATTGGTTTCTACATTCCTTACCGGTGGATTAACAGGAATTATTCTAGGAGATAGTACACTTGATATCAATGTACACGATACTTATTTTGTAATTGCACACTTCCATTTAGTAATGGGTATATCAGCACTATACGGAATGTTTGCAGGAATTTATCACTGGTTTCCAAAAATGTTTGGACGAATGCTTAATAAAAATTTAGGATACATTCACTTTTGGGTAACTGCTGTTTGTGCCTATGGTGTGTTTTTTCCGATGCACTTTATTGGAATGGCTGGTTTACCACGAAGATATTATACAAATACCGCTTTCCCATTATTCGACGATTTACAAAATGTAAATGTTGTTATAACTGTTTTTGCATTAGTTGGTGGAGCTTTTCAACTAGTTTTCTTGTATAACTTTTTTAACAGTATTTTCTATGGAGAGAAATCAGTTCAAAATCCATGGCGTTCAAATACTCTAGAGTGGACTACTGGTGTAAAACACATTCACGGAAACTGGGAAGGTGCCTTGCCAGAAGTACACCGTTGGTCTTATGATTATAGTAAACCAGGTTATGAAGAAGATTTTGTACCTCAAACTGTCCCTATGAAAGATGGCGAAGAACAATTACATCATTAATAGAATTATGTTTTTTAAAAAACAAAAAAAGCTGTCCAAAAATTAAGGACAGCTTTTTTTGTTATCTTACTCCATAATTTGTGTTTTAGAGGCATATAAAATAGTCCATAATATCATCACGGTTGTCTGTTTGAGTATTTCGTTAAGCTCTACCTTCGACCACTCAGACGGGCAGATGTTTAGACTATCTTATACACATAAATGGCATAACTTAAAAAAACAATAAATTTTAACCCAAATTTACCTTCATAAAAGGTGTTATGTATAAATAAAATTTATTAACTGATAAAAATTTATTTCTAACCTGATAAAAATTTATTTCTAACCTGATAAAAATTTATTTGTTATCTGATAAAAATTTATATTATTTATTCGTATTAAAAGCACTTTATAAATAATAATGGTTTTTTAATACAATAAAATTTATACTTTTGTACATCAAAAATTTTAATCAAAAAACTATGAGAACAATACAATTTAGAGAGGCAATAGCCGAGGCAATGAGTGAAGAAATGAGAAGAGACGAGTCAGTATATTTAATGGGAGAGGAAGTTGCCGAATATAATGGAGCTTACAAAGCAAGTAAAGGAATGCTTGACGAATTTGGTCCAAAAAGAGTAATTGACACACCAATTGCAGAGCTTGGTTTTGCAGGAATTGCAGTTGGAAGTGCTATGAATGGCTGCCGTCCAATTGTAGAATATATGACCTTTAATTTCTCATTAGTAGGGATAGATCAAATCATAAACAATGCAGCCAAAATGCGTCAAATGAGTGCCGGACAGTTTCCTATGCCAATGGTTTTTAGAGGACCAACAGCATCTGCAGGACAGCTTGGTGCAACACATTCGCAGGCATTTGAAAATTGGTTTGCCAACACACCTGGTTTGAAAGTAGTTGTGCCAAGCACGGTTTATGACGCTAAAGGATTACTAAAAGCAGCTATTAGAGATAATGATCCTGTTATTTTTATGGAAAGCGAGCAAATGTATGGAGATAAAGGCGAAGTTCCAGAGGAAGATTATATCATTCCGCTTGGCGTTGCTGATATCAAACGAGAAGGCTCAGATGTTACCATTGTATCTTTCGGGAAAATTATAAAAGAGACATATATTGCTGCCGACGAATTATCAAAAGAAGGAATTTCGTGCGAGATTATTGATTTAAGAACCGTTCGACCAATGGATTATGAATGTATATTGACTTCTGTTAAAAAAACCAATAGATTAGTAGTTTTGGAAGAAGCTTGGCCGTTTGCAAGTGTAGCGTCAGAAATTACTTATATCGTTCAAGAACGAGCTTTTGATTTCTTAGATGCTCCTATTCAACGAATTACAACTGCTGATACTCCAGCCCCTTACTCCCCAACTTTATTAAAAGAATGGTTGCCAAATGCTGATGATGTGGTAAAAGCGGTTAAAAAAGTGATGTATAAGAAGTAATTAATGGGGTAATTGGAGGATTAAAAATCCAACTTATATGAAAAAAATATTAACTATATATTCACTTTTACTCACTACAATTTCATTTGCACAAACCAAAGTAAGCGGTATTGTTGTTGATAAAAAAAACCAACCTATTTCGTATGCAAGCGTAGCGTTTAAAAACTCAACGGTAGGTATACTTGCTAATGAAGATGGGCATTTTTATCTCGAATCACCAAAGGAATTTAAAACTCTAATGGTCTCTTTCGATGGCTATTCGGATAGGGAAATATCGCTTACAAAAGCGGTAACTTATGAAATGAAAATTGTTTTGAAAGAAACCGAAAATCTTAAAGAAGTTGTAATTTATAAGGGGAAAACTTCTAAAAAAAACAACCCAGCCCTTGATATATTACGCAAAATTTGGGAACGAAGACGCAAAAATGGACTTAATATGTTTAATCAATACCAGTATGCAAAATACGAAAAAGTAGAGTTTGATATGAACACCATAGACAGTGCATTTATAAAAAAGAAACTCTTTAAGGGAATGGAATTTATATTTAAAAGCATTGATACTTCAAAAGTTACAGGAAAAACCTATCTCCCAATTTTTATCAATGAAGCTTTATATGATGTTTATGGAAACAACCAAACCAAAGAATATAAAGAAGAACTAAAGGCTAATAAAAACTCAGGTTTAGACAACAATGACGGGGTAAATACCTTTATAAAAGATTTATACACCAATTATGATATTTATAATAACTACATCACTTTTTTCGACAAAAGTTTTACTAGTCCGCTCTCTCGAACTGGTATAGATGTTTATAATTATGTATTGACCGATACTGCAATGATTGACAATAAACGATGTTTTAATATCAATTTTTATCCAAGACGAAAATCAGAATTAACTTTTAAAGGTGATTTTTGGGTGAATGATAGCACTTGGGCCATCAAAAAAATTAATATGGCAGCCACAAAAAGTGCCAATATTAACTGGGTAAAAGATATTTATATTGAACAAGAATTTGAGGTAATGAATGATTCAGTTTTTCTTTTAACCCGAGATTATTTAATGACTGATTTTGCCTTAAATAAGAAAGAAGATTCAAAAGGTATTTATGGAAAACGAACAACGCTATCAAAAAATCATACTTTTAACCAGCCTATTCCAGAAGAAATTCTTGAAAAAAAAGTAAACTACTTTGATGAAGATGCTTATAAAAAGGATGAAGATTATTGGCAAAACAATCGCTTCGAGAAACTAAACAAAGACGAATTAGGAGTTTATAAAATGCTTGACACCCTAAAAACGGTTAAGAAATTTAGAGATATGTATAATTTAGTAACCATATTAACAACTGGTTACATCAAAAAACATAATATCGACTATGGACCAATTTTATCAACCATAGGATACAATGAGGTGGAAGGTTTGAGAATAAGGGCTGGCGTTAGAACTTATTTTGGTAAACACGATTTATGGCGACTTCAAGGTTATGGAGCGTATGGTTTTAAAGACCAAAAATTCAAATATGGTTTTTCAGGAAAATGGATGATTGGCAAACAAAACCGTTGGATATTATCAGGCGGAAATAGAAGTGATGTCGAACAAATAGGAGCTTCATTAACCACAACAAACGATGTTTTGGGGCGTAGTTTTGCGTCTTCAGGATTATTAACAACAGGCAGTAATGGAAAATTAACCAAGATCAATTTGACTAATATCGCTTTAGAAGTTGAACCTATAAAACATTTAATTTTTAGCACTGGTTTTTCATTCCGAACGCTTCAATCGGCATCAAAATCGTTTAGTTTAGACTTTTATCCAGATGAAAATTATTTGACCACAAATGATATTAAAAGCCAAATAAAACAAGCTGAAAATTATTTGCAAATAGAATGGACACCAAACCGAGTAACCACAGGATATGGTGTTGAAAGACAAGAAACTACAAATCCATATAGCCGAATATTTATAAACTATTCGCAAGGGTTGAAAGGGGTTTTGAATAGTGATTTTAATTATCAAAAAATACAACTGTATTACAAACAACCTATCAGAATAGGACCATTAGGTAATACAACTCTTACAATGGAAGTAGGCAAAACTTTTGGTAATGTACCGTTAGGATTGATGAGTGTAGTGCCTGGAAATCAGTCGGTTTTAACGATACGAAACACTTTTAGTAACCTTAATTTTTACGAATTTATAACCGATCAGTATGCAACAATGCAATGGGAACACAATTTTGGTGGTCGTATTTTTGCAAGAGTTCCTTATTTTAGAAAATTAAATTTTAGAGAAATTATAGGAATTAAAGGTGTAATAGGTTCAATATCAGACGGAAATAGAATAATAAATGCAGCAACCACACAGATAAACGGTGTTACACAACCGTATATTTATAATGCACCAACAAAACCTTACTGGGAATATAGTGCAGGGGTTGGAAATATTTTTAAAGTTGTTCGATTAGATTTTGCTTGGCGGGCTAACTATAAAAACCTCCCCGACGCTAATAATTTTACTATAAAAGTTGCTTTCGGAATTAGTTTTTAACTATTTGGTATTAAATACAAAAAACGGCTTGATATCTCAGCCGTTTTTTAATTTGGGATCTATAAATGCTTCTAAAATTACTCTATGGCTTTCTGAAAAAACTGGTAGTGTATTAATAGAAGAAGACAAAATACTTTCAAATTATTAGAAATTGAAATTTATTATAAAGTTAATGTTATTCATATCCACCTTGTTAAAAATATAATTTTTATTATTATAGTCTTCGCCATCAAGAAATTTATGAACATACAAGAAATGTGCATCAAATCCTTTTAGAAAGCCTGAAAAGTTATAACTTACATCAAAATTTGTTTGATAGTACGAAGGCATTCCATATTTATTTAATCTAAAATTTTTAACATCGGGCATCTCGTAATGACCAATACCAATATAAGATTTAAAAGTGTTTTTTGGGTTAGTATAGCTAAACTTTGTCATAAAAGCTGTAACATCGCCATAACCTTCATTTCTTTCTCTTGGTAAAAAGGTATAAAATGGATCACGACCCCATTCTCGAGGCATTAAGTAACGCCCTTTATCTGTAATTCTATTAAAATTTGCACTTATTTCAAGTTGTTTATTTTTCCAAGCTATTTTTGCACCATAAGTTTGAGATTGTGCATTTTTGGTAAAATAGGTTTTACTTTGGTCGGTATTTCCGCCATCATTTACTGCGGTTTGAAAAATGGTCTGAAACCCGAAAAGCAATTTTGAATTCGCATTCCAATCATATTTATAATCTAATTGAAGTAATAAAGTGTTGAAAACATTTTCAATATATTGATTCCAAAAAACTGATTTTAAGTTTTTTATAGACTCGTTTTGAACACCAATTATATAAATTCCGTCGCTTTCAATATTGTTGGAATAATTTGATTTTGTTCCATTTTCATTAATTCCTGTTGGATTTATACCAATTGATTCGCCAATATTATAAAACTTCATTGTACTTCTGGGCGAAATAGCATACAAATATCCAACATTTATTTTTGTTTTTTTTAAATCATTTATATCCGCCCAAAGTCCAGCTACTTCGCTTGGTCGCATTCTGCCATCTTGAAGGTTGATAAATGATGTGTTGAGTAATTGTTTACCTAAAGTGAAGGTTGATTTTTTGATATTGTATTTCAAATATAATTCTTCTAATCGACTGAGATTTGATTTCTCGGCTGGATTTTGAATATCAAAAAGAGCAACTTCATAACGATTGGTTTGGTTGGTTGTGGCATCTTTTTTAAGAAAATCTGACGAACCAATGTTATATATATAATAACCTGAAACACCAAACTGAAAGTTATGATACTCTGCGGTTTCAAATTTTACTCCACCACCAATAGCATTAGCATGATAGTCTGTAAGAGAACCTTGATTGTTTGTGTACATAGAAAAATATCGGTAATGTCCGTGGAAATTTCCTTTTTTGAAAGCACTTAAGATTGATGTAGAATCAATTTTTTCGTTGTTTTTTTCTTTCCAGATTGATGGCTTTTCAGATATTTCTTGATGTTGGCTATAAACTTTTGATACTATTAAAAAGATATAAAAGATATTTAAAAAATTTTTCATTTTTTTTACAAAGGTAATATTATAATCTGTAATAAACAGTAATAAAAGTTACAATGTGTAAAAAAAAACTGCCCAAAAATTTGGACAGTTTAAAAAAAATATGTTTTAGTTTTTTATCTAAATGTATAATCTACACCCGTAACTTGAGTCAATAGTGTTTCTGGTGCATCTAGAATAATTGCGTTTTTTTGTGGTGTTGGGGTTACAGGAGAGTTTTGTTTTAAGTACTCTTTCATTACACTATGTAGTGTAGCTGTTGTGTTTTTTGCATCAACAACACCTTTCATTCTACAAAGCATATCCACAGGATCTCCATCACGCTCGCATGCCATTACGCTATATAGAGTATCATCTTGCATTGGTACACCTTTCACAGTTACTTCTTGTACTCTTTCTCCATCTGGGGCAAAAGCTTTAAATTTAACTTTCATTCCTTTAAATTTTACAACCCAACCTCCAAATCTTTTTGAAGCATCTTTAGCAAAAACATTGTTGAGTTCTTTTTCTAACCAATTTTTAAGTTGCTTTCCAGTAACTTTTGCGGTTCTTACAGTACTATCTACAGGTAACATATCATAAATAAAACCGTTAGTTATTGCAATATTTCCCGTTTTATCTTTTGTAGCTAGTGGCGGACAGAATCTAAATCCGTTTGATAAGTTAATATCTACCTCTGGAAATTTCCAGTTTAAAGCATTAAGAATCATGGTATCAATAGGGTTTTCTACCACAAAATAACGATACAATGGAATAGTACTATATCCTACAATTTCGTTTATATTTTTTTGATATACAGCTTCTTTTTCGTTTAGTAATTTTTGTACAGCCAAATCTGGTTTTATTTGAGGGGAATTAACTTCTAATAATTCATATTTATCCGCAATAACTTTTCCGTTTTGAACCGTTAAATCTAATTTTCCGATAAAAGAACCAAATGCACCAGGTTCTACTACTTTAGAATATTTACAAACAATAGGTTTACGAACTCTTTCGTGCGTATCGCCACCTAAGATATAATCAACTCCTTCACACTCTGGCATATTAGCCAATGCAATTTGTTG
>DYPB01000148.1 GCA_020720185.1 Flavobacterium psychrophilum
GTAAACCATTGTAAAAGGACAAAAAAAAGAAATATTGACAAGATCAGAAAGCCGACACTAAGGCAGACCCTGTGTTTTTTATTTTTTGCCCACCGCATATTTTTTAAAACAATTGCCGTCCCACATTTCACACATTGCCAATGCCCCACAAGCCAACGCTACAAACAAAACTTTGTCAAAGAGTGCAATTTATTCCAACCTTAAAAAAAATATTTTTTAGCTGTTAATTAAAAAATTTTTGTATTTTTGCGAAGTAACTATCATAAACTGATACTTATTTCTAAATATGGCAAAACAGTTTTACAAAGCAATCTATTTCAGCGACTACCCGGCTGAAGATACAAAAGACAAATCAGTAACATTGGCTTTTAGTGAGCCGGAAGTTCCTTATTATTCAAAAGTCAAGGATATGTCAACTCAGGAAATAAAGGAACTTATAGGTATCAAAACATATAAGCAACTTAGCTTGTATGCAGAGAAACAAGAACGTTCAATTAACCAAGTCATAAAAAGACTGATAAAACAGAACTTATCCGATGTTGACCAAGTAAACGGTATGACTAAAAAAGACGTAACATTTGTAAAAAGCAAAGACACACCTTTTCAACGTTGGTATCCGTATATTGAAGGTTACTCAACGGACTTTGTGAAATCATTGATTGAAAACTTTAACATCAAAGACACTCTAATTTACGAACCATTTGCAGGTACTGGTACTACCCTTTTTGCTTCAGACGAAATTGGTTTGTCAACTGTTTATTCAGAAGTAAATCCTTTGCTTCAATATCTGATACAAACTAAATTAACTGTTCTAAAAGCAAAAGAACAGCAACGAAGAAAACTATCAAGTGACTTGACTGATATTTCAAACTCTATTTTGCAAAATTTAGACAAGTTTGAAGAAGATAAAGCATTAAAAGAAGCATACACAACATTATTTGCTAACAGCAAATATTTTTCTGACGAAACATTGTCACAAATTCTAAAACTTCGTTCTTATTTTGACATTGTGAGATTGGAAGATGAACTGTTGGCAGATACTTTAACTATTGCTGTTTTGTCGTGTTTATTGCCTGTATCTTATTTGAAAAAAGTAGGTGATGTTCGTTTCAAAACGCAAAAAGAAATTGAAAAAGAATTAAAAACATTTGATGAAATATTACCTCAAAAAATTGCTGACATTGCTAATGATGTTTTGAATTTCAATTACTCTTTGAAAAACAAACATGAACTTATTCTTTCAAACGCGAAAAATATCAGCAGAGTAAATGAATTAAAAATCGGTGCAATCATAACAAGTCCGCCATACTTAAACGGAACAAATTATTTCAGAAATACTAAAGTTGAGTTGTGGTTTCTTCGTTATTTGCAATACGAAAATGACTTGCGTTTTTTCAGAGACCAAGCATTGACAAGCGGAATCAATGACGTAAAAAAAGAATACGCTTATGCGAACGGGTTAGACATTTCTGCAAAAAGTAAAATCCTAAAATCAACACATAAAGAACTTATCGAAAATGCTTACGATTCAAGGATTCCGATAATGGCAAAAAGCTATTTTGAAGAAATGTATCGGATTTTTAGCGACAGCAAAACGCATTTAGAAAATAACGCAAAGCTTCTGATTGACATTGGCGATTCGATTTTTTGTGGTATTCATATCAAAACAGATGAAATTTTGATTGAGTTGCTTACAGAACTTGGTTTTAAACTTATTGACAACAAAATACTGCGTAAAAGGCGGTCAAAAAACAAGGAAATTCTTACTCAATCATTGCTTGTTTTTGAATACATATACAAAAATGGGAAACACGTCATCAATTCTGAACCTGCATTTTGGAACACGAATTGGAAACAATTCAAAACCATTATTCCACATCAGCAAGAGCCATTTTCACGCAGGAATTGGGGTCACAACAATCATTCGCTTTGCTCATATCAAGGCAAATTAAAACCTGCAATAGCTCATCATTTGGTAAAAACTTTTGTTCCGGAAAACGGCTCAATGCTTGACCCTTTTTCTGGCGTAGGAACAATACCATTTGAAGCGGCATTAGCAGGAAAAATGTCTTATGGAATTGACATTAGTTTGCCCGCATATTACATTTCGCAAGCAAAAGTTTCAGCACCGACTGCGGAAGAAAGTTATAGTTATATCAATGCTTTGAAACAATTCATTGCAAAAGAGAAATGCACAAATGACGAATTGAATGAAGCACAAAATTTCGGTTTCAATAAAAGACTTGTTGAATACTATGAAGAAAAAACATTGAGAGAAATTTTGCTTGCACGAAGATTTGTAAAAGAAAATTATCCTAATACTCCAAGCGAAATGTTGGTTGTAGCTTCGCTACTTCATATATTGCACGGAAACAGGCCATATGCACTTAGTCGAAGGTCGCACCCGATTGTTCCTTATGCACCGACAGGCGAATTTATTTACAAAAGTTTGATTGAAAAATTAACTGAAAAAGTTGATAGAACAATCAATGAAGAATTGACTTTGAACTTCAAAAACGGGAAAATATTTAATCAAGACACAACCATAATTTGGCCACAGGAAATAAACAATTTGGACGCAATAATCACATCGCCACCATTTTTTGACAGTACTAGATTTTACTTAGCAAATTGGATTCGCATTTGGTTTTCGGGTTGGTCTGAAAAAGATTTTAAACATCAGCCAAATTCATTTATTGATGAAAGACAGAAAAAGGATTTTGCTATTTACGAGAGCATTTTCCGCCAATCAAAAGAACGATTGAAGAAAGATGGAGTTTGTGTGTTACACTTAGGAAAAAGCGTAAAATGCGATATGGCAGAAGAATTACAGAAAATTAGTAAGCGTTGGTTCAAAACAGCAGACTTATTTGATGAAAGCGTTGAACATTGTGAATCTCACGGAATTAGAGACAAAGGAACAGTAACTTCGCACCAATATTTGGTGCTTGTTTAAATTTATTTATTTGAATCCTAACAATTTTTTGTTTTCAGCAGAAAGATTTTCAACCAAGTCATAAACTTGAAGTATCTTTTTGATTTCCTTGATTCGTTTCGGCAAGTCTGATTTTTCTCTGACTTGTAAATAACGTTCAACACCTTTATTGACATCAATATTGTGATTCATTATCGGGTTCTTACTTGAAATCAAAGTAATGTTTGCACCAGTTATTTTGGCAAGGTCAATTAATTCGTTATTTGTATAAAATTTACTTGGCCATTTATCCCGTTTGTTTTCGTTTGCATTTCGGGAAAGCAAAGCGGCATTTTCTCTTTTCAATGGATATAGATATTTTGACGGTAAAATATGATCAATAGCCCAAGTATCACGTTTGTTTATATCCAATAGTTCTTTGGTTTTAAAACAACGTCCTTCAAATCGTTTAAATAAATCATTAAAGTCTATTGACTCATTTTCTTCCTCCAAGAACAAATCGGCAATTCTTCGTCTTACAGCAGATTCGTGTAATTGTTCTTTCGTTCTTTTTGGATTCAAAACAGCATTTATAGCTCCTTTACAGCTACGACATTCCATTTGTTTTTCAAGTGGACCCCAACCAGAATGTTTGCTAAAAGCGTTAAACGGTAAAATTCTTGTACATACATTACATTGTTTCCAATAAGATTCGGGATGTTCTGTTGCTATTCGGAAAAATCCTTCCCAAAATCTTAAGGCAGTTGTTGAATCTGCACTTTTATATTCTTCTTCCCAATTATCAAATGGTAAATCTGTTTCCTTAGAATGAACAAAATCACAATGATTGCATTTCCATACAGCAGTTTCAATAGCTTCTTGGGGCGTAAGCAACTGTTGACCGACTTGAACGTAGTTCATCTCCTGACAACTCACACATCTGTAAGCCACCCAAGCATCGTGATATGGTATATCGGCAACTCTTAAAATTCCTGTTTCATTGACTGTTTTTCTTCTTGTCATAAAAATATTTCTTAAATTTGCAAAGATAATAAATTCGTTGATGATTTGATACTTCTGCAAATTAGTACTGAAAGCACATTGCTAAAGCCCTACGAGCCAACGCACCGAAAGAAATTGTTTTAAAAAATTTGCCGGCACTAAATAAAAATTAAAAACGCTGACACACGAGCCGACAGAAAAGACAGAAAGTAAAATGACAATGATACGGAAACTAAATAATGACAATGGTTTACAAGCATAGAAGACAGAACACTAGGCGGTAACAAAGGCTATATGCAATAAGGGCTTCAATGGTAAATCAAACATTCTGCCCCGCTCAAACTTCGGTGTAGGCTGGCAGGATAGTAGCCCGCAATCCCTTACTGCATATAGCCTCAACCGTTATGCGAAAGCAAAAAAAACAAAAACCATAAAAGATGAAATCAAAAAAAATTAATAACTTACAAAATTATTTACACATGAAATATTTAATAACATTGCTCTTTGCTA
>DYPB01000021.1 GCA_020720185.1 Flavobacterium psychrophilum
ATAATTCTAGATATAAACCAGCGGAGGTTTTGTGGATAAATGGAAAAGGAGAACTCATTAGGGAAAGAGAAACAATTCAGGATATTCTTAAAAATCAAATAATTATAGTGGTTTAATTGATAAGAAAAAAAATTGTTTATTTTAAAAAAAGTCATACTTTTGCAATCTCAAAGAAAATTAAATAATTGTTTTTTATAACGCTAACAATCAAACACTTTTAGAATTTACAAAAAATATTATATCATAAATTATGTGTCAGACAGTTGATTTTACAGAGGCAAAAGCCAAACATTTAGCTTGGAAACAAACCATCAGAGATTTTTTAGATGGAAAAACACAAATGGACCATCATAAAATTGTATCGCACGAAGATTGTGATTTGGGCTTGTGGTATTATGCAGAAGGAAAAAAATTATATGGAACCTTAGACCCGATGAATATCTTTGAAATTAAGCATATTAAACTGCATAGAATTATAAAAGATGTATTTATGTTTAAAGAAATGGGTGATGAAGAAATGGCGGAAGAATTATACGAAGATTTATGTGCTACATCAGACAAGGTTGTGCAACTATTAACAGAAGTAGAAAAATTAATAAATAAATAGACAGAATATACAATGGAAGTTATTGAAAATATCAATTTATCAGACCGAGAAGTTTCTTGGAATAAAAGCATAACCCTTTTAACCAAAACCAATGTAAAAGGGGACATTGAATATATAAACGAAAATTTTTTAGATGTTTCGGGTTATGATGATTATGAACTAATTGGTAAACCACACAAAATTGTTCGGCACCCTGATATGCCAAAGATTATTTTTAAAATGCTTTGGGATAAACTAAAAATGGGCGAAAACCTACATATTGTTATTAAAAGTTTATCAAAAATAGGACGGTACTACTGGGTAGTTACCAATTATAAAACAACCAGAGATTTAAACGGTGAAATTATTGCTTATACCTCTACACAAGTAGCTGTAAGTGATAATATTATAATAAAATATATTGACCCTTTGTATAAAAAACTACTTCAAATAGAGCAAATTGGAGGAGTAGAAGCTTCTGAAAAATATTTAATAGGTTTTTTAGAAGATCGAAATAAAACTTATGACCAATATATCGAAGATTTGCTAGCTACTGGAAAAGATGAATCTAAAAAAGAGCCTGAAAGGGGATTTTTTGGTATGTTCTTTAGACGAAAAATTTCTCAAGCAGCTTTTTAATCGTAATGAAAATTTTATTTTCACATCCCAAACCTTATCCGTTTAGGATTTCTAATATCTAAGCCTAACAATAGGGATATGTCATCAAATCAATTGAATGTTTTTGTTGTAATAGTTACCTATAATGGTGAAGAATACATTAAAAAATGTCTTGATACTGTTTTCAAATCATCTTTTGTGCCTAATATTATTGTTATTGATAATAAATCTACAGATTCAACTGTTGAGATACTTAAAGATGAATATACCGTTAAAAGTATAACCGAAAATGATAACGAAATCCTTTCTAATTCAGATGAATATTCTTTTTATCTGCTCGAAAATACTCAAAATTATGGTTTTGGTAAGGCAAACAACATAGGCATCAAACTTGCTCTCAACCAAGGGGCAGATTATGTTTTTTTACTCAATCAAGACACTTGGATTTTTAAGAATACTATTAAAAAATTAGTTAAAGATATGGAACAATTCCCTCGCATTGGGATTTTAAGTCCATTACAGTATCAAGAAAATAAAACAGATTTAGACCCCAGTTTTGAAAGATACAGCAAAGAAAAGGCTACTCCTTTAAGCAAAAAAATCACACGCATTCCGTTTGTTAATGCGGCCGCTTGGATGATTCGTTCTAAACATATCCGAACAGTAGGTTATTTTGAAGAAATTTTTAAAAACTATGGTGAAGATAGAAACTATTGTAACCGAATGAGTTACAATAACTTTGCCATTGCCATTACTAAAAACGCTAAAATCGTCCACAATAGAGGCTCCGAAACAGGTTACAAAAAAGATATAAGACAAAGTAAATACTTAATTTTAAATACATTTTTAGATGATAGCCGTTCGCCTTTTGGTCAAAATCTATATGCTATGAGGCAAACCGTTGGTTTGCCTAAATATTTTTTTAAGAAGCACGGATTTTTAAATATATTAAAACTTTTATATATATTAGTTTGGTTTTATTTGATAGAAATTTTATATCTAAAAATTCATAAAAAATCATCAGAAGAAATCAAGAGTCATATCGAAGAAAAAGTTAAATCCAAACAGTATTTTTTGTTTAGTGGTATTAATTATTTAGGATTATTTATAAATATTTTTGCTACTATTTTTATTTTTTCGAGCAATTTAGAACTTCTCGGAAAAATTCGGTTTATTGAAACTATTGGAACCCTGCTCTATCCTTTGTTTTTATTTGGTTCCTCTTACACGCTTATCAATTATTATAATTTATTAAAACGAACCAATAACCTCCAAAAATTTTTAGGAGATGTCATACTTTTAATTTTTGGTTCAACAATAGTTATTATGGCTCTCTATGGTGCTGTTGATTATTTTTATAATTTTAAACATTCAAAACTTGTATATTTAGGGCTTTTTTTTGCAGGAACTTTAGCCTTTTTTGAATTATTTAAAGCAAACGCTCAAATTTTTTCTAATCTATTATTGCCTCAAATTATTGAAAAAATAGCTCCTCGACTGGTTTTAACCTTTCTTTTTTTATTCCTCTCATACAATTTTATTAATTCCAAAGAACTTTTGATTTTCTATCTCTGTATATATGCAATAATGGTTTTTATTCTTTTTTTAGAATTATCAAAAAAAAATAAACCAAAATTTAGAGGATTTAAAGACTTTGTTTCAGAAACTGCAAAAATCACAAACAAGAAAACAATCTATAGCCTAACCATGCTTTTGAGTAGTTTTGGCTTTTTATTAGCCTTTCGTATTGATGGATTTATGATTCCCATATTTTTAGGTATGAAACAAAACGGGTTATTTAACATTGCTTTAATAGTAGTTTCGTTTATAACCATACCAGCTACAACTTATTTCGCCATGAGCGGACCTACAATTTCCGATTTGATTGATAAAAACCAATTTCAGGATCTGGAACTGAAGTTTAAACAATCTTCAAAAGTTTTATTAATGATTGGTGGGATTATAGGCAGCATTTATTACTTCTTGTTACCCAAACTTTCCGTTCCCGCCAATCCTATTTTTTATGAATATAAAAATCTTCTTCCTGCTATTCAAATCCTTACATTTTCTGCAATTATCAATGTTGCTACTAGTTTTGACTCCGAAATAATACTGTATTCTAAACATTATCGCTTTAATTTGTATTCTATTTTTTTTTTAGCAGTTATTAGTGTGGTTTCCAATTATTATTTTTTAACGAACACAAATTTAGGAATTATAGGAGTTGCCTATGCGTCTGCAATTTCTTTAATTTCGTTTAATGCCCTAAAAATTTGGTTCATTTATAGAAAATTTAAAATTACTCCTTTTGATAAACAAACTTTTTATTTGATTTTGGTATTACTTGGCGTTCATTTAATGATTGAAATCATGCCAACCTTTTCAGATGATATTTATTGTGATATTCGACGAGTAGTATTGGTATTGGGCCTTAATTTTTATATTATCTATAAAACAAAATTAGTGAGTGTTTATAATGATTTTATACAAAAATATATTTTAAGAAACTTGCCTAAAAGCTAGAATTTTAATTATATAAGATATTAGTAAAAGGATATTTTACCACTCAATTTTATCTTTGCCAATCATTTGTAAATACGCATTTGTTTGGCTAAAATGCTTATTATCAAACCATTTTTTATGAACTGGTGCAAATGATGGATGACCAGATTCTAAAACTAAATGTTTTTTTCTATCAATTTTTAAACCTTTTTGTTGTGCAAATTTTCCCCAAAGTAAAAAAACAATATTGCTTTTTTCTGTCGAGATTTTTTCAATAACTGCATCAGTAAAAATAGACCAGTTCAAATGTTTATGACTATTTGCTATATCTTTTCTAACTGTTAACGAGTTGTTTAATAATAAGATACCTTGTTTTGCCCATCTGGTTAAATTACCATTTTTAGGCATAAAAATAGTCTCTAAATCATCGTTAATTTCTTTAAAAATGTTTCGCAAGGAGGGTGGAATTTTTACTTGATCATTAACCGAAAAACACAAACCATTGGCTTCATTTTCGCCATGATAAGGATCTTGTCCAATTATAACAACTTTCAAATCATTAAAACTACAATGATTAAATGCTGAGAATATCAAATCTTTTGCTGGATAACAAGTATAATTTTGATATTCAAAATCAAGATTGTCTAATAATTTTCTAAAATATTCTTTTTTAATTTCTTCGGATAAAATATTTTGCCAGGTAGGGCAGAGGTTAATTTTGTTCATAAACTATTATTTTAGCTTATGAACCAACGACAAAACTATATCAAATTGTTCCTCTCGTGTTAGGTTAGAGTTGTCAATTTCAATGGCATCTGTAGCTTTTATAAGTGGAGAATCAGCTCTATGTGTGTCAATATAATCTCTTTCTTGTACATTTTTTAGTACTTCGTCAAAGGAAACTTTTTCTCCTTTTTGAGACAATTCGTCAAATCGTCGTTGTGCTTTTACAGAATTGCTGGCATTCATAAAAATTTTTAGTTCGGCATCAGGAAAAACCACCGTTCCAATATCTCTACCGTCCATAACAATTCCTTTATTTTTGCCCATTTGTTGTTGTTGTTCTACTAATTTTGCTCTAATTTCTGATATTTCAGCAATTTTACTTACAAAATTTGAAACCTCAATTGTTCTAATTTCTTGTTCTACATTTTCATTATTTAAGAAAATTTCGGCATATCCTAAATTAGCATTAAATTCAAAATGCAATTTTATGGCATCTAAACTATTTATTAGTAATTCTTTGTCAAAAAAATCATTGTTTATATAACAATTTTGTAAGGCAAATAGTGTTATGGCTCTATACATTGCTCCTGAATCTACAAAAATATAACCTAAATGTTTTGCAAGTTGCTTGGCGAGTGTACTTTTTCCTGTTGATGAAAATCCGTCTATGGCGATTGTTATAGGTGTCATTTATGATTTTTTAGTTTTTGTTTATAATTGAAAACTATTCATTCAAATTAATAGTCATTCCAAAAAGACTTGTATTTCCGGCTAATGTATATCTTGAATAGGCATAATTAAATTTTAAATTTCTAATCTTTAATCCAAAACCAAGTGAGAGTCCCGAAAAATTGCGTTGGTCAATAATTCCTAATTCTTCGCCACGACGAAAATTATAGCCTAGTCGAAGATTAAATCCTTTTTCTGGAAATAATTCGGCTCCTACAATTACATGTCTGATAAAATTATTTAGAAAAGAAACTTTTTCTGGATCTGTTGTTCCATCAATACTTCCTACAGCTCGATTTGGATTTGAAAATGCGATTTGCCATTGTTGCAAGTTTTCAAAAGTCAGATGCCATCTTATTGGCACATTTTCAACAAGTTGTGATATTCCAATCATTACTTCGGTTGGTAATTTTTCACGAGTTCCAGAATATGTTGTAAATTGTGTGCCAAGATTTCTAATTGTAAATGCCCAATTTACATCGTTTTTTTTATCGATAAATAGAAAACCTAAATCTAACGCTCCTCCAAAAGAGGTGTATTGTTCTAAACCAGAGGTTATTAACTTTGCATTTGCTCCAATATGAATATTTGAATATGGAAAACTATACGCATATCCGAGAGATAATGCCCCTTCTGATCCAGTAAATTGTCCTGTTTGGTTGCCATAAGCGTCATAACCATCAAATTTTCCGTAGTTTATAAAATTAGTTCCTACAAAAAAAGTTTGGGTATGTCTATCAAAAGTATAGGCATAAGCTGCTGTACCATATGTAATTTCACCAAAATAACTTCCGTAATTTACACCTAAATGGTTGTCCATTTCCTCATTAATTGTTGCTGGATTAAATTGAGCTTGATTAACATCTTCATCATAAAAAGTTATCACTTTTCCTCCTAAAGCAGCTTGTCTGGGCGAGGTTACTAAATTTAAAAATTGATATACAGATTGACCACCAACCTGTGCATTTGCAAGGGTTTGAATAAATAATAGTAAATAAAATAGACGATTTTTATACATAATATTTTGTATTAGGTTATTAGATAACCTAATTGCGAAGATATTATTATAATTTGTATAAAAAAATTTTAATTTACATAAGGTGGGTTCTATAAATTAGTTTTTTTGTAAATTTATTTTTTTACCGATGCTCTTTTTGTTTTATTTTACTTCACTTTGTGTTTATTTGTCAGCGGTGTTCAGTGAATTTACATTTGGCATCTTTTTCCCATCTTTCTGTTCAAATATGGGCATATTTGAACAGAAAGAAAGAAAAAATATATTCAAAATAATTCCAAAAATAGCTATCAGTTAATTTATAGAACCCACCATAAAATTTAAGTGGAGATATTTATAATTCATTATTGGCATTGTAAATAAAAACTTTAAATTTTAGATTATAAATTATTTATACCATTGATTGATAATGTTTTATGCTTTTATGCTAAACAATTACTTTAGAGAATTAATTTATTTTTTTTGCGTTAATAACTAATTCATCTGTAATAGCAATAGCTAAAACTTCGTGCATTTCTTTTACAAAATGAAAAGTTAAGCCCTCTAAATATTCTTTTTTTATTTCGTCAATATCAGGTTTATTGTCTTGACATAAAATAATTTCAGTAATATTAGCTCTTTTTGCTGCTAAAACTTTCTCTTTAATACCTCCAACTGGTAAAACCTTACCTCGAAGTGTAATTTCACCTGTCATTGCCAATGATTTTTTAACTCTTTTTTGAGTAAATAAAGATACTAACGAGGTTAGCATTGCAATTCCAGCACTTGGACCATCTTTTGGGGTTGCTCCTTCTGGTACATGCAAATGAATATTATATTTTGATGGAATTTCAGCGTTAATACCTAATAATTCAGCATTCGATTTTATATATTCTAAAGCTATTGTTGCAGATTCTTTCATTACAGCACCTAGATTTCCAGTAATGCTTAAACTCCCTTTTCCTGCTGATAATAAGGATTCTATGAATAAAATATCTCCACCAACTGCTGTCCAAGCCAAGCCTGTAACTACTCCTGCAACTTCGTTATCCTCGCTTTTATCTCTTAACATTCTTGGTACTCCTAATGTTTTTATGATATCATTGTAGGTTAACTTTATATTGTATTTTTCGTTCATTGCCACACATTTTGCAACACCTCTAACCACTTGAGCAATTTTATTTTCCAATCCTCTAACCCCTGATTCTCGTGTATATCCTTCAATAATTTTTTCTAATTGTAGTTTGCCAATACTCAAATGTTTTGATTTTAACCCGTGTGCTTCTAATTGTTTTGGAAACAAATGTTGTTTCGCAATTTCAATTTTCTCTTCAATCGTATAACCACTCATTTTTATAACCTCCATTCTATCAATCAATGCTGGTTGAATAGTTGCCATATTGTTTGAAGTTGCTATAAACATTACTTTCGATAAATCGTAGCCTAATTCTAAAAAGTTATCATAAAATTCATTATTTTGTTCTGGGTCTAAAACCTCTAATAGGGCAGAGGAGGGATCGCCCTGATGTGAGTTTGATAATTTGTCAATTTCGTCTAAAACAAAAACAGGATTTGAAGTTCTAGCTTTTTTTAAACTTTGCAAAATTCGACCAGGCATTGCACCAATATAAGTTTTTCGATGTCCTCTAATTTCTGCTTCATCTCTCAATCCGCCTAATGAAATTCTTACATATTCTCTGCCTAATGCTTCTGCAATGGATTTTCCGATAGATGTTTTTCCAACACCTGGAGGTCCTGTTAAACATAATATTGGTGATTTCATATCATTTCGGAGTTTCAAAACAGCCAAATGTTCAATCATTCGTTTTTTTACTTCTTCAAGACCAAAATGCTGTTTGTCTAATATTTTTTCAGCTCGTTTTAAATCAAATTTATCTTTAGAATATTTACCCCAAGGCAAATCTAGAAATAACTCTAAATAATTTATCATTACACCAAAATCTGGCGATTGTGGATTAGTTCGTTGTAATTTGGATAAACTTGACTCGAAATGTTTTTGTGTTTTTTCATTCCATTTTTTGGTTTCCGCTTTAGCTTTCATATTCTCAATTTCTTGCTCATTTGATGCCTCTCCAAGTTCTTCTTGAATGGTTTTCATCTGCTGTTGCAAAAAATATTCTTTTTGTTGTTGATCCATGTCATTACGAACTTTAGACTGAATATCGTTTTTGAGTTCTAATTTCTGTAATTCAACATTCATGAATTTTAAGGTTTCTAATGCTCTATTTTTTAAATCATTAAATGATAATAATTCATATTTATCCTGAACCGATAAATTCATGTTTGAGGATATGAAATTGATTAAAAACGATGGGCTACCAATGTTTTTAATTGCAAAAGTTGCCTCGGAAGGAATGTTTGGGCTAAGTTGTATAATATTGATTGCTAATTCTTTAAGCGAATCAATGATTGCTAAAAACTCTTTATCATTTTTTGCAGGTCGATTTTCTTCAACTTCCTGAATAGTTGCAACAAGATATGGACTTTCTGACAGTATTTCGTTAATTTCAAATCGTTTTTTGCCTTGCAAAATAACGGTAATATTACCATCAGGCATTTTTAGTACTCTTAAAATTTGAGCAATAGTACCAATTTTATTGATTTGATTAGGGTTTGGATCTTCATCAGTTTCATTAATTTGAGATACAACACCAATAGGTTTACCACCAGCCGAGGCATCGTTTATTAATTTTATAGATTTATCTCTTCCAGCTGAAATTGGAATTACCACACCTGGAAAAAGTACGGTGTTTCGAAGTGGTAATATTGCTAATTCTGTTGGTAACTCTTCTTTAGCCATATCTTCTTCATCTTCAGGAGATAATAATGGAATTAAATCAGATTCGGGATCAATTTCGTGTAAAGACAAATGGTTTGCTGTAATAATTTTAGGTTGTGACATAATTAAATTTTGGATTGCAAATATACTTAAATTAGTAGTACGGCAACATTGAATACAATGATTATGCCACAAAAAAAATCTGCCACAATGACAGACTTCTTTGCAAATAAAAAATTAAATTATTATTGTTTTGTATAAATAATTGTAATTGTTGCTGTTAGATATACAGGATTTCCGCCAGATAAACCAACAATAGAGCCGTTATTTGTGGTTGAAACGATAGTATTTCCAGATATTGTTACTGTATCATGATAAGTAACTCCATTTTCAATATATGTTGTAGTAAGAACATTACCAGTTACTGTATATGTTCCAACGGTATCAGGTTCAAATAAACAAGTCATTGTATTTGGAATTGTCGTAGTGTTGATATCAACTCCTTTTGTATTTGCTGTAAATGTATTGTTAGAATTTAATACTAATAAAGTATTATCAAAACAAATAGTTTCATTCATTTGGTTTGTTGATGATATCCCGTCATTATTCAAATCAGTTGGTACAGAGGTGTTAAAGGCGGTCATTTTATATGTGCCGACAATACTTGTAGGTATTGTTCCTCCTGTATTTATTTGACTTGATAATACCGCATCCAATGGCTCATCAGAAATTGTACAAGAAGTAATGGCTAATGAAAATAGCACAATGATTGAGAATATTTTAAAATTTTTCATAAATTTATTTATTAATTTTCTTAAAATGTATATAATTTGTATTGTATAAAAAAGATACTGTAGTAATTTATTTAATTCTTGTTAGTGTTATATTTTCGGGTGCGTGTAAAACCAATGGAAATTTTTCTATTTTTACTGAACTGCTGTCTAATCCAAATCCTTTTTCTTGTGATAAACTGAATTTTTTTAGGATAAAATAAGTATTCATTACTACTTTTTCGAAAAAGGTTAAATCACTATCATTTGATAAGAATTTTTCGGATAGTACAAATTTAAAATCTCCTAAAATATTGTTTTTATTTAAGGATTCATACCTACTTGTAATATCTACTTCTCCTTTTGAAACCATATCTTTCAGAACTTCTTTAAACATTAGATTAATTTTTGTAGGTTCTCTAAAACCTAAATTAAAATCGATTCTATATAAGTCGTCTTTCGCAATTTCAGTAACACGGTATTCGGCTTTGTAGGGTTCATTTAAAATATTAACATGTACAAACCAATATATATCAGCTCTTTTTGGTCTTTTTTGCAATATTGAATACATTACTTTGTCTTCAATTTCGTCTGCTCTGCTTGCATTTGTTAAATATACTAAGTGTGTTGCATATTTTGGTATTGATAAATCAATGCTTAATTCGGCTAATACTTTTCTATAATGTCCAATTTTTACAAATTTTGTATAATTTTTACTGATTTCTTTGGCTAAATACCAAGTGGTCATAATTCCTATTAAACAAAGTGCAATTCCGGCGGTAACAAAACCTCCGTCTTTAAATTTGGTAATATTGGCTGCTAAAAAACTAAACTCTATTATTAAATAAACGGCAATTAAAGGTGCAATAAAATACCATTTTACTCGTTTCATTATTAAATAATAGTTAAGTAAAATAGTGGTCATTATCATACATAAAATGATTGCAAGCCCATAAGCATGTTCCATATTACTTGATTCTTTGAAATACAAAACGATTCCAATACAACCAACTAATAACAACCAGTTGATAGACGGAATATACAATTGACCTTTTTCTTCGGTAGGATATTTTATTTTTACTTTTGGCCAAAAATTTAATCGCATTGCTTCGTTAATCAATGTAAATGAGCCACTTATTAATGCTTGTGAGGCAATTACTGCTGCCAATGTTGCAATTACAATTCCTATTGGTTGAAACCATTCTGGCATCATTAAATAGAAAGGATTTGGATTTGATGCGTTTAAAGATGATAGAGTTGCTCCTTCGTTTTTTATTAAAAATGCTGCTTGTCCAAAGTAATTTAAAAGCAAACTTATTTTTACAAATATCCAACTAATTCTAATATTCTTTCGACCGCAATGTCCCATATCCGAATATAGTGCTTCAGCTCCTGTTGTACATAAAAACACAAAGCCAAGAACAAAAAAACCTTCTGGATTTATACCTTCAGGCGAAACGAGTAAATGATAGGCATAGTATGGGTTTATGGCTTTTAAAACTTCAAAATTTTGAGATATTTGTATAATTCCTAAAACTGCAAGCATGCCAAACCAAGCGAGCATTACAGGAGCAAAAAATTTTCCAACTAATTTAGTGCCAAACTGTTGAATGGTAAATAATATACATAAAATTGCAATTACAATAGGAACTGTATTTAATTCTGGATAGAATGATTTAATACCTTCAACTGCTGATGAGACGGATATTGGAGGTGTAATAATACCGTCAGCTAATAATGTTGAACCACCTATAATTGCTGGTATAATTAACCATTTTATTTTAGTTTTTTTTACTAAAGCATATAAAGCAAAAATTCCACCTTCGCCGTGATTATCTGCATTTAAAGTAATTATTACATATTTTAAGGTAGTTTGCAAGGTTAATGTCCAAAAAACTAATGATAAGCCCCCAAGAACCAAGTCTTTATTAATGGCAAAATCAAGTCCAATAATGGCTTTCATTACATATAATGGTGAGGTGCCAATATCTCCATAAATAATTCCTAAACTTACTAATAATCCTGCATAAGTCCATTTGCTATGGATGTTGTAGTGGGCTGAATTCATCTGCTATTTTATTTGTTTTTTGATAAAATTAAGATAACTAAAATCATTTCTTTGTGTTTTTTGAATCAATTTTAATAGTGTATCTTATCTTTAATAGAAATCTTTAAGATGCAAATGTAAATTTTAATTATAAAATTCAATTATAAATTGAAATTTATTTACACCATTCAGCATTTTTTTTTGCATAAAAAAGCACAAATTGCTTTGTGCTTTGATATTTATATGAAAAAAAATTATTCTTTTCTTCGTTCTTTGTATTGTCTTAATAATGTTTTCTTAAATTCTTCTTCTGCTTTTATTAGTTTTATAATTTTTATAGAAGGTAATATATTTTTCAGACTAATAACAAATTTTTTCCTCATCTGATGCCGTTCTTCTTCTGTACTTTCCATTTGTGATAGTAGGGCAGAAGCGTCTTTTTCATTCATTTTATCTAAATCATCTTCATCCATTCGGTCAATAAATGATTTCATTTTCTGACGACGAATTTGTTCTTGTTTAGCTTCAAATTCATTAAGAATTGGCCAAAATTTAGTAGCTTCATCTGGAGTTAAATTTAATTTATCGGTTATAAATGCAATTTTCATTGCTTTTAATTGTTCTTTTTTTTCTCTAAATCCTTGTGAATATACTTGAACAGAGATTAAAATGAATAGTATTGGAAGTATTTTTTTTAGTGTCATAATTTTATTCTATTAAGTAATTTTCTATATTTTTATTTTCAATAAGTTCATTTTCAATTAATTCATCGTCAATAGTAGGGTTTAAATTTAGGTTCTTAATATCATATTCATCAAGTAAACTAAGCAAATCATCATCCGTAATTGTATTATTATTTACCATATAATTTTCTATTACCACATCATCCATCTGATTAGAATTAGTAGTTTGATTGTAAAAAGGAATCGAAATACTTAATACAAAAACAGCTGCTGCCGCATAAATCCAAGTTTTTCTATTTGCAAAAAAAGGTATTATTCTTATTTGATTTTCAGGAATTTGTACTAATAACTTCGCTGAAAAATTTTCAAAATAATCATCTGGAGTTTTAAAACCTGATTTAATTTTTGGTTCATTATCTATTGTAAAGTTTTTCATATTTGTTTGACTTTTATTTTAAAATAAGGTTTAATCTTTTTTTACAAAATCTTCAATTTTTTTTACTGCATGAAAATAAGATGCTTTTAATGCCCCAACTGATGTACCTAAAATTTCTGACATTTCTTCGTATTTTATTTCTTCAAAATATTTCATTTTAAAAACTAATTGTTGTTTTTCAGGTAATGTTGCAATGGCATTTTGTAGTTTCAATCGAATTTGATTTCCATCAAAAAAAACATCGGATTGCAAATTATTTACAATTATAGATTGCATTTCTTCGCTGGTTGTTCCGTTTCGTTTAGCTTTACTGTTAATAAATGTAATGGCTTCATTGGTTGCAATTCTATAAATCCACGAAAATAATTTACTTTCTCCTTTAAATTTTTTTAAATTTTGAAATACTTTTATGAATGTATTTTGCAAAACATCGTCGGTATCATCATGGTTCAAAACAATATTTCGAATATGATTATATAATGGTTTTTGGTATTGTTTCACAAGTTTTTGAAACGCAAAATTTTGCGTTTTTGGGTTCAAAAGCTCTTTTATAAATTCTTTCTCGTCTTGCAAAACATTTTTTTTAAATTTAGAATAAAATAAACGAAAAAGGTTTAATTAGTAGGAGTAACAATTTCGGGAGTGGTTACTTTATTTGTATCAACTGCCTGATTATTAGACGAGTCGTAAACAACTGTTTTTGTATTTGCAGGAAAATATATTTCAGTTATCCATTCAGAAGGGTTTCTGATTTCATTTTTAGTTTTTACATAAACTTCAATTCGATGATTTTGGTTATCATTTTTTAGTTTAAATGTATAAAAGTAGTCTAATGCTTTCTCTCTTGCAGATCCAAAATACCTGTAATCACCTGTTAATGTAACTTTTACAGCTTGAAATGGTGCTAAATTAGAAATGGAATAGCCAGTTTCTGGACTAATAATAATTTGCCTATTAATAAAAATACAAACCGAGAAATTTGTTGAATCTGCTACTTTGTCAATTGTATTATAAATTACAAATGGTTTTCCAATTGTAGTAATATTATTTCTATTGCAATGTTCCAATAAATTTTTAATCATAATTTGGATATTTTTTGCAACATTTTCATTTTTACTGTTTACGGTTTTATGCAAATAAAAACCACCTTTTTTTTGCAAATATCCATTAACAATTATTTGATGTTTATGAAGTTCGTAATCTAAATTTCTATTGATATTAAATAAACTTTTCTCACAATTTTCACCTAAAATTTTATCTGAATTTCCTGCAAAATTAAGTTGCATTTTCTCCCAAAAACCTAATTTTCCTCTCATTGTACAATAAATTTTTGTCTTTCCTAATGTATCCTTAAAAATCCATTCTATTTCCGATTTTTTATCATTATCAAACATTATTTGGTTAATCGTTTCGTTCTTTTTTGTCGATACAGTTTGAATTTTATTTATACTTGGATTGTTTTTTATGTTTATAAATGCTCCATTTCCAATTGCATTCCTGGAATATGAAAACCTTATATTTGAATTTTCAATTTTTTGAGCATCAAAATATTCCCAATTTCTTAGATTGTTTACATATTCAAAAATAATATTTCGTTTAACATTAACAATATCAGTTTTAACTATCTTATAATCAGGATTTAAAGTAGAAATAAATATTGTTATCGCAGTTAAAAAAAGTATTGCTAATAGAAAAAGATATTTTAGAATTTTCATCTGTCTATTGGTTAAATTAGTGCTTGAAGTAATATTTAATAATCAATAAAAATAGAATAAATACGAAGAAACCAATTAATATTTTGTAATTTCCTTTATAAGTTTGTCTGTGCAAATTTTTATCTTTTCCATAAGAATAAATCATTGCTATAACAAATGATATAAAAAAAATTGCTCCGAAAATCCATTGACCTAATGTAAACATTTTACTAAATTTTTAACAAAAATAGAAAATTGAACCTAAAAAATACTATTTATAGCAATAATTTAAAAAAAATAAAATCTAAATTCTAAAATCTAAATTTAAGGTGGCTTCTATATCAGTCATTTCTTTTAAATATGCAGGATTTAGAATAGTTCATAATCTTTTAGGTAAAAAATGTGAAATATTTAAAGATTTATTTCTTATTTATTATGAACTCAAAACTTTTGCCAATTATTTTCTATTTGCCCCAATAGGCTTATATTTTTCAATGTCAATTTTATTGTTTTCTAACATAATATCATCCTCAAAATGGTACATAATTACTCTTCCAATAATAATTGTTGCACCTTCATTATCTTCATAATCAATAGTATATTGATGAATTAATTCGCATTCCATATTTATTGGACTTTCTTTAACTCGGGGGGCTTTTATTAATGTTGATTCGATAGCAGTGAGATTTGCAAGTTCAAATTCACTTTCGTTTTGAGGTAAATTCTTTGCTGTCATATTCATTTGATTTACCAAATTTTCAGTAACCATATTTACAACAAAATGTTTAGTTTGGAGAATGTTATGTAAAGTATCTTTAATAATTCCATCACTATTTCTAACAGAAAACATAATACAAGGAGGATTGTCGCATACAGCATTAAAATACGAAAATGGTGCGAGATTTGTGTTCCCTTCATTATCAACACTTGATATCCAGCCAATTGGACGAGGAATAACAGTTCCTGTTAGTAATTTATAATTATCAGAAGGTTCAATTTTTGTGGGATTTATTTGCATTTATTTTTTTTACAAAATAAATAAAATATTTTTAATATTCATTACGAAACAATTTAAAATAGAACTATGTAGAAACAATAAGGTAATTTTTTTCAAAATATCCTTTCCGATAAGTAATTTTATAAATTCAAGAGAAACTAAATAATAAACCAATAAAAAAATTTGCTTTTTTGAAACTAAACTAAGTATATTTACCATCAATTATTAATAATGGAAAAGTTGCACTTAAAACTTTAATCCGACTCAATAGTAAAATTATGTCGTACTACAAAATAGAAAATCTCGAACAATATTTTAAACATTATAATAAAGCAGTTCGTGAACCGAAGAAGTTTTGGGGAAAAATTGCCGAGGAAAATTTTTCGTGGTATCAGCCTTGGGATAAAGTGATGGATTTTAATATGGCCGAAGCTAATTTTAAATGGTTTACCGATGCCAAATTGAACATTACAAAAAACTGTATTGACAGGCATTTATCAAAAAGAGCTGATAAAACAGCCATTATTTTTGAGCCAAATAATCCAGACGAGCAAGCACAACATATCACTTATGCTGATTTGCATCAAAGAGTTTGTAAAATGGCAAATGTTTTAAAAGAAAAAGGAATCAATAAAGGAGATAGAGTTTGTATTTATCTACCAATGATACCAGAATTAGCCGTTTCCGTATTGGCATGTGCTAGAATTGGAGCCATACATTCGGTAGTTTTTGCAGGATTTTCTGCTACAGCTGTTGCCGCAAGAATTAACGATTCTTCTTGCAAAATGGTTATAACTTCAGATGGTGGTTATAGAGGTGAAAAAACGATTGATTTAAAATCAATTATTGATGAAAGTTTAATAAACTGTCCAACTGTAGAAACCGTTTTGGTTGCTAAACGCACCAATTCTAATGTAAAAATGATTGAAAATAGAGACTTTTGGTTGCATACTTTATTAAATGATGTATCTGATAATAATACCCCGGAAGTGATGGATGCTGAGGACCCTTTATTTATTCTATATACTTCAGGTTCAACAGGAAAACCTAAAGGAATGGTTCATACAACAGCTGGCTATATGGTTTATACTGCTTATTCATTTAAAAATGTATTTAATTATCAAGAAGACGATGTTTTTTGGTGTACTGCTGATATCGGCTGGATTACAGGACATTCATACATCTTATATGGTCCTTTATTAAATGGTGCTACAACAGTAATTTTTGAAGGTGTTCCATCCTATCCAAATTTCAGTCGATTTTGGGAAGTAATTGAAAAACATAAAGTTACACAATTTTATACTGCTCCAACAGCTATTCGATCTTTGGCAAAAGAAAGTATAGATTATGTACAAAAATACCCGCTTTCTTCATTAAAAGTTATAGGATCTGTTGGAGAACCAATTAACGAAGAGGCTTGGCATTGGTTTAACGATCATGTTGGTGGCAAACGCTGCCCAATTGTTGATACTTGGTGGCAAACCGAAACTGGAGGAATTATGATTTCACCTCTATCGTTTGTAACACCAACAAAACCAACTTATGCCACACTTCCTTTGCCTGGTATTCAGCCCGTTTTGGTTGATGAGAAAGGAAATGAAATAGATGGAAATCAAAAAGATGGAAGTTTGTGTATAAAATTCCCTTGGCCAAGTATTGCACGGACAATTTGGGGCGATCATCAAAGATATATTGACACCTACTTTTCTGCTTTTGAAGGAAAATACTTTACAGGAGATGGTGCTTTACGAGATGAAGTAGGATATTATAGAATAACAGGTAGAGTAGATGATGTAATTATCGTTTCAGGACATAATCTTGGAACAGCTCCAATCGAAGATGCTATAAATGAGCATCCTGCAGTTGCTGAAAGTGCAATTGTTGGTTTTCCTCATGATATTAAAGGAAATGCATTATATGGTTTTGTTATCCTGAAAGATACTGGTGAATACCGAAATCAAGATAATTTACGCAAAGAAATTAATCAAATCATTTCTGACCATGTTGGACCAATTGCAAAATTAGATAAAATTCAGTTTGTTTCTGGTTTACCAAAAACCCGTTCTGGAAAAATTATGAGAAGAATTTTAAGAAAAATTTCAGAAGGTGATTTTAGTAATTTTGGAGATATTACCACGCTATTAAACCCTGAAATTGTAGAGGAAATTAAAAACGAGAAAATTTAATTCTCTAATAAAAGATTAAAGGCAAGATTATAATTTTAATCTTGCCTTTAATTTTAAAAATAACATTGCAATAGAAAATGCTTCATTTGACGCAAAATATCTTTCAGATTTTGATATTAAATAAATTTTTAACAATTCGTCAATATCAAATCTTTTTTCATTTGCTAAAACTAATCGTTGGTGCATAATCTCAACATCAAAAGCTTCGTTTTTTAATCGACCACATTTCATTTTTTCGAGAGCAATATTTATAATTTCAATATCAGAATTAATATGATAACCAATTAAAATAGAATTATTTATATAGTTTATAAATTGCTCAATTTCATTGTTTCCCGAATTATTTATTGCAATTTCAAACGAATCATTTATGAAAATATTATTATTAATAATAGCAACTGCACCAATTGATAAAATATTAGAATTTTGAACATCAAAACCATCTGTCTCAATACTTAAAACAACATATCTATTAGCTTTAATATCAAATTTTGAAAGATAATTTTTCCAAAATTCAGGATATTCATTAATTATATTTTTAATCCAATCAATCATTTTTTTAAGAGTAATGTGTAAGCGTGAATTTACTTTTAATAATTTCTTCTAATTCTTTAAATGCTAAAAATGAACTTTTTAGCTTTTCCTTATCTGTTTTTGAAAGTTCAACAATATTAATGTATTGCCCATTATTATCATTCTTTAATCCCTCCAAAGTTGATAATCGTGTTAATTCATTAAAGGCTTCAGCACAATTCTTATAGATTTCTTTATATTTTGGTTCAATAAGTGCTAACTGCTTGTACCTCAAATTAGTATTTTGTATCCCGCTAACATTTTGACTTAATATTAACAATCTCGCACCATCTACTAATGGCATTATAGCTCTATTTTTTATATCAAATTTCCCTTTATTTTCTCCATCTTCTTCAATATTTATTTTTTTGAAAAAGCTTAAAGGCAATGGCATTTTTAAGGTAATATTACCTAAAAAATCATACAAACGAGAGTTATTCTTACGGTTTTGATATACTATATCTGTTAATTGCTTTTCAAATGTTGTTTCGCCATACACCAAATCAAAATCTAAAAATATATCACAAATCTCATCTTCTGATTCTGTTGGTTCATTTATCCAATTTTCAAAATGTTTTGTCCAGTCTGTCAATGATTTACAAAATAAAATATTGCTAGCAATATGATTATTGGGACAATAATAATACCCTAATTTTTCTAAAATTGCAGTTGCTTTTTTAGCTAATTTCAAAAAATAATCTCTTACATCTCTATAATTTTCAGCTGAAACATCGTCAAAAACTAAAAAACTATCCTGATCGGTTAATAATAATTGCTCTTTCCTAGCTTGACTACCAATACTAAACCAAGCGAATCGGGTAGGGGGAGCTCCTAATTCAAGTATTGATAACTCTATAGCTCTCTTTATTATTGAAAAAATAATTTCTCCTGAAATTGCACTAATATGTGAAATTGGAATATTCTTTGTCATCGATGATTGTATCAATGCAGTTAATTTTTCCCGAGATTTTTTTAAATCTTTTCCATTTTGTGCTTTCTTAATTTCTTTCATCAAAACACCAGGATTATTTGTTTGTGCAACAACTAAATCATGTTCTGATATTATTCCTTTTATTTCTGATTTATCTGAACCATTGAGAGTTACACATAAATGACTAACGCTATACTTCAGCATTAATAATTGTGCTTCTGCCAATGATAAATTTTCTGAAACAGTAATTACTGGTGCCGACATTATTTTATCAATAGTTGATAATATAGAAAAAAGCCCAGTTCCAACTTTTGATTTAAAATCCCAATCTGTAACAATTCCAATAGGAAAATTATTTTCTGTGATTAGAACACTATCGCTATATGAATCTGACATTAATTCTGCAACTTCTCGAATTGTTTTTGTATTTATTGCTATTATTGGTTTTTTATTATATTCTAATGACTGGAAATATTGAATTTCAGCTTGAGTTTCATTATGTAAAATAGCATCTTTAGAATTACCATTATCTTTTGATAATGTTGATGTTGAAGCAAAACTTTCTAATAAAAAGTCTAAAACTTCACTGTTCTTTGCTAATAAAGGCTTAAAAACTGTAATCGGAATGGCATAAATTATTGATTCTTCACGAGCGGTGGCGTTCATCATATAATTATTCTTTGCAAAAAATGGTCGCAACCCAAAAACATCTCCCGTTTTACACTTATTTAGTAATGTTTCTTCGGCATCTGCAATCGTAGTTAAATGAATCACACCTGAAAAAACCAAATAAAAATCATTATGTAACGCATCATTTATCTGAAATAATGATTTGTTTTTTTCAAGATTAAAAACTTTAATATTTGAAGAAACATCAATTAATTCATTATATATCAAGGAATTAAATGGTTCAAAATCTTTCAAAAAATCTGCAACTTGATTAACAATTGGAGTCATAAAATCTAAAAATATTTTTTTTACAAAATTAGTTATATTTTACATTGAAATACCATTATTTGCATATTCTTATTAAACAATTTTAAAGCATAGTATGATTTTCTAAATATATTTGACTTATAATTTATATTATGTAAAATAGAAAATATGTAATTTTTAAAATTAACCAGTTTTAATCTTCTTCATTCATAATCTTTTCACGAAATTTCTTTCCAATCAATAATGTTAATTTCAAAGCATAATCTTCCGTAAGCCACTCTCTATAATTTTTGCTACACTGACTTAAACAGTATGAATATCTCTTAACTCGATATTCATAATCTGGCTGCAACAATTTTGATAATGATTTTGCTTCTTGCAGCGTTTCAGTATTATCAACACACATTCCAGCATGTTGTTCTAATGATTTTTCTAATACAACTTTAGAACGCAAATTGTTTTTAATTGCTAATTTATGTTCTGCATCAACATTAAATGTGATATCTTCTGTTTTACTAAATCTTTTTTTCAATTCTTCAGGCATTGTGTACGAAAAATTAAGCTCTATATCAACATCTTCCCTTAAATTTTCTAAATAATATTCTGGTGATTTGAATATATGTTGCCAATTTACTGGCTCGTTCCACAATCGAAATCGGGCCGCATTATTACCCAAATCGATTACTGTAAAATGGTCTTTATTCTCTAATCTTCTACTTCCACGACCTATCATCTGAAAATATAATGTCAATGATTTTGTAGCTCTATTTAATATAATGGTTTCAACTGTTGGCTCATCAAAACCTGTGGTTAAAATTCCAACTGATGTTAAAATAGCATCTGGCGTATGTTTAAACCATTTTAAAATTGCCTTTCTTTCTTCATTATTATGTGTATTATCAAGGTGTTTTATTGGATATCCTGCTTCTTTAAATGTCTCACAAACATATAACGATGTATTTATTCCGTTATTAAATATTAAAGTCTTTTTTCCTAATGATTTTTCGGTGTAGGCATGCAATAATTTTTCTTGCATAACCATATTTGTATATAAATCGTCGGATGATTTAACGGTGTAATCGCCATTAATACCTACTTTTAATGAAGACAAACCTACATCATAACTATAGGTGGTGGCTTTTGCTAAAAATCCTTTGTCGATAAGGTTTTGAATAGTATCGCCAACTATTAATTCATTATAATTTTCGTGCATTGGCAATCCTATATTCGAACTCAAAGGGGTTGCCGTTACGCCTAAAATAAATACATTCTCGAAGGAACTGAATAGTTTTCTGAACGAATTAAAATGGGCTTCATCAATTATTACAAGCCCAACATTATCTATTTTTAATAATTCGTCGTTTAATCTATTTTTTAAGGTTTCAACCATTGCGACAAAGCATGAATACTCATCTTGATCGGGTAGTTCTTTTATTTTGCTATTGATTATTTTGTTTTTTACATCAAATCCTTTAAGCATTTTTGAGGTTTGCTTACACAATTCTATTCGATGGGTTAAAACAATTACCTTTTTATTATTTTGTGATAAATATCGTCTAACAATTTCTGAAAAAATTACGGTTTTTCCGCCTCCTGTTGGGAGTTGGTATAACAAATGATAATTTGACTTTGCATTTTCTAATCGTTCAAAAATGGCATCAATATCTCCTTTTTGGTAGCCGTAGAGCTCTTTTTTATCCTCAATTTCGTGTTTAAAAGTTGCGTTCGGCATTGTTTATTTTTTGATTTTTGCAAAAATACACTTAAAAAAATGTTTTTCAATATTATTTGTAGTGATTATTATCAAAATCATTAAATTTGCCAATAAATTAATTCAAAAAATGTTAAAATTATTCAAAATTACAGCTGTTTTAGAAGGTATTTCCTATTTGGTTTTATTCTCAAATATGATTTTCATCAAACCTTATGATCCTATTTTTTACAAAAAACTCTTGTTTCCTATCGGGATGAGTCATGGAATGCTATTTATATTTTATATTATCCTGGCGGTGCTTTTATTCAAACCTCAAAAATGGAGTTTTAAAACATTATCAATTATTTTATTGGCTTCGCTCCTACCGTTTGCAACTTTTTTTATCGAACGAAAATATTTGAATAATGCATAAATACCTAAAAAAACTCTTTGAATGGTCTTACCCTATTTTTAAAGACTGGGATTGGAACTATACCATTGCTGCTTATAGTAGTTTAGTTATTAATATACTTATATTAAGTCTTTCATCTTATATTATATACCAGTTTTTTAGAGCAATATTGATTACTATAATGAATCTTATTGCCCAAAAGACTAAAACTAAGTTTGATGATTTGTTAATATCTAATAAAACAGCTATGTACATTTCCCATCTTTTTCCTCTACTGTTTATTTACAAATCTGTACCCGTCATTTTAGAAAATTATGTCTATTGGGAAGAAGTTTTTGGCAAATTAATAGGTACTTACATTATTTTATTATTTCTCTGGATCATCAGAACGGTTTTTAACGCCCTGAAAGACTATCTAAAAACAATCCCCGAATATTCCGATAAACCTATTGATAGTTACATACAAGTTATTATGATTGTCCTATGGGCTATTGGTGTTACGGTAATCTTATCTAAAATTTTTGATGTCAAATTAAGCCAAATGTTAGCCATGCTTGGTGCCGTTTCAGCTATTGTTTTATTAATTTTCAGAGATACTATTCTTGGTTTTGTTGCCAGTATTCAAGTTTCTGTTAATGATATGGTTCGGATAGGCGATTGGATTACTATGGATAAGTTTGGTGCAGATGGCGATGTTATCGAAATTAATTTAGCAACCGTTAAGGTTCGTAATTTTGATTATACTACTACTACAATTCCTACTTATAGTTTAATTTCCGACTCGTTTAAGAACTGGCGGGGAATGCAAAAATCTGATGGACGACGCATTAAAAGACATATTCTAATTAAATCAAAAAGCGTTCGATATATTGTAAATGACGAATTAAAAGATTTTAAAAAAATACAACTTATTTCTGATTATATTACTAAAAAAGAACTCGAAATAACAAAATACAACACCATTAATCATATTGATAAATCTATTTCTATTAATGGTAGGAATTTAACTAATCTTGGTTTATTTAGAAAATACATTATTAGGTATCTCGAAACCCATAATGGAGTTAATAAAGAAATGTTATTAATTTGCAGACAATTACAACCAACTTCTGAAGGTATCCCTTTAGAAATTTATGTCTTTTCTAAAGATAAAAAATGGGAAAATTACGAATACATAATGGCTGATATCTTTGATCACATTATTGCTTCTGTTCCCTTTTTTGAATTAGAACTTTTTGAATTACCTTCCGAAGGTAGATCTGTCTATTTATAAGTTTTTTTTTATCCTAAAATATTTGCAAAAACCGATGAAACCCCTACTCTATCCTTCCTACTTTCCGTCGATAAGCCAATTTGCAATTATGGCACAGGCAACTGATTTTGTTTTTGAAACCGAAGATAATTATCAAAAACAAACTAACCGTACCCGAGCCTTTATATACAGTCCAAATGGTATTCAACTACTTAATATCCCTATAAAACACAGTCCGAATGTGTATCAAAAGACAAAAGATGTTTTAATTGAAAATGCTTTTGGGTGGCAAAGGCAACATCTTAAATCATTAGAGGCTGCTTATCGAAGTTCTCCTTTTTTTGAATATTTTGAAGCTATTTTTCAGCCTATTTTTAATAAAAAACATACTTTTTTATTAGATTTGAATTTAGAAACTATCGAATTAATTTCAAAATGTATGCAACTGAAAGTAAACTATTCTAAAACGACCGAATACTTTCATACTGTTACTGATTTTGAAGATTATAGATATTTGATAAATGGTAAAAAAGATACCACCGTTTTAACCCCATATACACAAGTATTTAAAGAAAAACACGGATATATCAATAATTTATCAATAGTTGATTTATTGTTTAATGAAGGTAGGTATGCGTTAGATTATTTAAAGAACCAGAAGATATAAGTTGTTTAATTTTTATCAAAAAAAACAAAGAAGAATACCTATATATTTATTAAAACTTTGATAAAAATAATTAATTATTAAAAAAATGTATTTTAATAACCAATAATTAAAATGTTTTTTTAGACCTTTAATAAATAATAAACCTCCTTTATCTTATAGATTTCAAAAGTCTATTATCAAATTTAAACCGTTTGATAATAGACTTTTTTATTTGTCTTATCATTTTTATCAGAATATATAAATATCAATAAAAATAGGTTTTTGTAGCCTGCAACAACGCTACTAAATTATTCTTTAACTCAACGGAGAACTTCTTTAATACTACTAAACACTTCTTTAACTCAACGGAAAACTTCTTTAATACTACTAAATAATTCTTTAACTTATCTGAAACTTATTTTAATATTACTAAACATTTCTGAAAGACTACTAACTTATTATTTATTATTATTGGATAAAAAATAAATATTAAAAAATAAATTTGTATATTAAAAAAAATATTTTATTTTTGTACTCATTAATTCTTAAAAAAAAAAATTATGAAAAAGAAACAAGTAATGAGAACTTATAACTTCTCTGACGCAAAATTAATTACCCTCGCTGGTGAAAAAATAGCCTTTATTAGAAGAGATGTTACTAATTTTGATAATTATGGAGTTGTTAATACAATGGTTGATGCATTAGAGTTAAAAGTTACTTCATTTTCTGATTTTGATACAGATGTTGAGTCTTTAACGAACCAAACTACAGCAACAGCATTAAAAGATGCCAAAGCTGATGAAGTTAAAATAGCAATTAGGAGTGTGATGAGTAGAGCCGAATTAAAATATGGTGTAAAAAATCCAAAATATAAGAAATTCGGAGCTGATACTATTTCAAAACAGACAGATGCTAATTTATTAGTTACAGGAAAAAGAGTAGTTCGAGTAGGAAATATGTTATTATCTGAACTTTCGGCTAATGGATTGACGACTACAATTTTAGATAATTTGAATACTATTTGTAATCAATTTGAAACTGCAATTATTGATAAAGAAATTAAAGTAGGCGAAAGAGATATTGAGCAAGAAGATAGAGTTGAGGCAGGAAACGAAATTTATAATGAATTAGTTAAATATACTAATACAGGACAGGCTATTTGGAGTAGCGTAGATGTTGCTAAATATAACGATTATGTTATTTATAATACCCCAAC
>DYPB01000149.1 GCA_020720185.1 Flavobacterium psychrophilum
AAGATTGAAAGATTGAAAGATTCATAAGGTTTTCGTATATTTGCATTTCGATACATTTAATGAGATTGCTTCGTTCCTCGCAATGACGGTCGTATAGGCAGTCTGTCATTGCGAGGAACGAAGCAATCTCATTTATCCAAAGTTAACTTATGAAACCAGGATTTATCTACATTATTACCAATAAAAATAACAGTGTATTATATATTGGTGTAACTTCAAATTTACCAGAAAGGATTGTGGAACATAAAGAAAAGCGATACCAAAACTCGTTTTCAGCAAGATATAATTTGAATAAATTGGTTTATTATGAGACTTTTCAAATGATTGGCGATGCTATTGGTAGAGAAAAACAGTTAAAAGCTGGGTCAAGAGCAACAAAAGAAGCGTTGATAAATGGAATGAATCCAGACTGGAAAGACTTGTATGATGAAATTGTGGAGATTTATTAAGAGATTGCTTCGCTTCGTTCGGAATGACAAACTATGTGCTTAATTATTGTATTTCCAATATTAACAACATTTTACTTTCCAACTTTTAACTTTTAACTTTTAACTTTCTAACTTTTAAACTTTACAAATAACTTTATTCTTTATTCGCCAATTGCCCGCAAGCGGCATCTATATCTTTGCCACGGCTGCGGCGAACTTTGGCTACTATTCCTGCATTTTCTAATGAATTGATATATTGATTAATAGATTGATCAGAGGCTTGTTGAAAATCACCATCGTCAATAGCATTATATTCTATTAAATTTACTTTGCAGGGTACAAATTTACAGAATTTAACCAACGCATCAATCGATTTTTTATCGTCGTTAATGCCTTTCCAAACTACATATTCATAGGTAATTTTCGATTTGGTTTTGGCATACCAATATTCTAAACTTTCTCTCAATTCGGGTAAAAGAAAATTTTTGGTAAACGGCATAATTTGGTTTCTAATTTCGTCAATGGCGGAATGTAACGATACTGCCAGTTTGAATTTTACCTCCTCATCTGCCAGTTTTTTTATCATTTTTGGTATTCCAGATGTGGAGAGTGTGATGCGTTTTGGCGACATTCCTAATCCTTCGTTACTGGTAATCATTTCTATGGCTTTCAATACATTGTTATAATTCATCAGCGGTTCGCCCATTCCCATAAATACTATATTTGACAGCGGATGATTGTAATACAAACGGCTTTCTTTATCAATAGCAATTACTTGGTCATAAATTTCGGCAGGTTCTAGATTTCGCATTCTTTTAAGTCGTGCAGTGGCACAAAAATTGCAATCTAAACTGCAACCCACTTGGCTCGACACACAAGCGGTAGTGCGGGTATCGGTAGGAATTAAAACGCTTTCGACCACTAATCCATCGTGCAACCGAACGGCGTTTTTAACCGTTCCGTCTTCACTTCGTTGTATGGTATCCACATTTATATGATTGATAACAAAGTTTTTTTCTAATAAATTTCGGGTAGTTTTAGAGACATTTGTCATCTCTTCAAAACGATGCAAGCCTTTGCTCCACAACCACTCATAGACTTGATTGCCTCGAAATGCTTTATCGCCATTGGCAACAAAAAAATTTCGTAAATCTTCCTTTGATAAACTTCTAATATCGCTTTTTGTGGTTTGCATGGTGCAAATTTAGCGACAATTTATTTAATGATGGAATTTGTTTTGATAATTTATGCTTTTTGAATTCAAAGCTACAATTATCCGTTTTATAAAAAGACAGATAGCTTTGTTGATTTGAGTTAATTGTAAAAAAAAACTGCCCTAAATTATTTTTAGAACAGTTTTTTTAATTTATTATTGTTTACTAAAAACCATAGTTTACTCCAAATCCAAATACTTCACGAACTTGTACTTTTGCTATGGCATTATCATCGTAAATGGCTTGCATTGAGATATTTGCAGACATATACTTGTTTATTTTCATTACTAGATTCATTTGATAATCGATATCCATATTTTGTGGTTTATCCAAATAATTAGAATATAAAGAAACTATATTCTCCATAGTTACATTTTCCATCAATGTGGCTTTATAGTATCCTAATAAACTTGATCCAAATTCAAATCTTTTTGTTTTTCCTTGCTCAACACCAAAAGCGCTTGAGGATTTTGTAAATTGGTCATCAACAAAAATTAATCTTGAAGTGGCTGGGGCAATATTTACTTTCAAATTATCCGATTTTTTCCATAACATACCAGGACCTACTTGTAAATAAGCTGGCGACATAAAATGTGAAAGTTTTGCATCGGTTGTTAAATCAAAACCAGAGTCCATTTGGGTTTTAAAATTTGCAAAAGCAGAATAATACCAGTTTCCAGTTACTTTTTTACCCCAAAGTGAGTTCAATTCTATTTTGTCATTCGTTTTTGTTGTTGCACCATCTCCAATTTTTGTTAAACCGTAAGCTAAAATTAGTTTATTATCCCAAACTATATTGTCCATTTTGTAATTAAAATCATAGTTTAAACCAAAATTTGCTCCCATACTTGAGGTTCCGCCACCTGTCCATTCTTTATTAAAAGCTGCTTGATTGAATAAGAATGTGATATTTCCTGTTTTTTTCCAGCCGTTTGGCAAATCGCTTGTTTTTTTGGCAGCAATCTCTTCGTTTTTCTTTAGGTTCTCTTTCTCTGTAACTTGTGCAAAAGATGTTGCAGTAATTACAAACATTGATACTGATAAGATAATTTTTTTCATTTCTCTATTTTTTTAATTTTAAGGTGCAAAAGTAATGAAATTAAATTATGAATAAAAAAAAACGCTAAAAACCTATTATATTTGCAAAAAAAATAATAACCCATTCTCAAAATTATAAATTAACAAAAGATTGAGAATCTTAGGGTTTTTCAATAAAGAATAAATATTTTATACTGATGAAACATACAAAAATTAAAAACTTATTAAACAGTACTTCAAATATCGAGGCTGTAAATGCAAAGGGCTGGGTTAGAACCTTTCGGAACAATCAATTTATAGCTTTAAATGATGGTTCAACAATTAATAACATTCAATGTGTAGTCGATTTTGAAAATACACCAGACGATATTTTAAAAAGAATAACCACAGGAGCAGCTGTTTCAGTAACTGGAGCATTGGTAGAAAGTCAAGGGGCTGGACAGAAATATGAAATTCAGGTTAAAAATTTAGAAATACTGGGCGATTCTGATGCCGAGAAATTTCCGATGCAACCAAAAAAACATTCGTTGGAATTTTTGCGAGAAAATGCTCATTTGCGGGTGCGAACCAATGCTTTTGGGGCAATAATGAGAATCCGTTCTGTGCTTTCGTTTGCTGTTCATCAATATTTTCAGGAAAAAGGATTTGTATATGTAAACACGCCAATCATCACGGGTTCGGATGCCGAAGGTGCTGGCGAAATGTTTAAAGTTACCGCATTACCATTTGATAAAACACCACGAACAGAAGATGGAGAAGTGGATTACAAAGAAGATTTCTTCGGAAAAGAAACCAATTTGACGGTTTCTGGACAATTGGAAGCCGAAACTTTTGCTATGGCATTGGGGCAGGTTTATACTTTTGGACCAACATTTAGAGCCGAAAACTCCAATACTTCACGCCATTTAGCAGAATTTTGGATGATTGAGCCAGAAGTTGCCTTTAATGATTTGGCAGATAATATGGATTTGGCAGAAGATTTTATCAAATATGTTATTAAATATACGGTTGATAAATGTGGAGATGATTTAAAGTTTTTAGAAAACCGATTAGCCGATGAAGAGAAACAAAAACCACAAGCTGATAGAAGCGAAATGGGATTGTTAGACAAATTGAATTTTGTAATAGATAATAATTTTAAAAGAGTTTCATATACCGAAGCTATTGATATTTTGAGAGATTCGACTCCAAATAAAAAGAAAAAATTTAATTATTTAATTAACGAATGGGGAGCTGATTTGCAAAGTGAACACGAACGATTTTTGGTCGAAAAACATTTCAAATGTCCTGTAATTTTGTTTGATTATCCAGCTAATATCAAGGCTTTTTATATGCGATTGAACGACAATACCGAGCCTGACAAAGAGACTGTTCGGGCAATGGATATTTTATTTCCAGGTATTGGCGAAATTGTAGGTGGCTCGCAAAGAGAAGAACGACACGATGTTTTGTTATCAAAAATGAAAGCATTAGACATTAGCGAAGAAGAGTTGTGGTGGTATTTAGACACCCGTAGATTTGGAACTGCGGTTCATTCTGGTTTCGGGTTGGGTTTTGAACGATTGGTATTATTTGTAACAGGAATGAGTAATATTAGAGATGTAATTCCGTTTCCGAGAACGCCTATGAATGCGGAGTTTTAAGGATTATA
>DYPB01000150.1 GCA_020720185.1 Flavobacterium psychrophilum
TTATAAAGATTTAGGTAATTTGCAAAAAGCAAAAGAATTGTTAGAAAAAGCATTATCTACTTCACAAATAAAACTTGGAGTTGATCATCGACAAACAAAAGCAATAAAAAAGAATTTAGATGCTGTTTTATCTGAAATCAAAAACAAACCACAATAATTTTATAAATTTGTATAAATTTAAACTACACGCTTTATGTTAATAAAAGTTTTTGGAAGTGCCGTTTTTGGTGTAGAAGCAACTACAATAACTGTCGAGGTAAATATGGACAAAGGTATTGGTTATCATTTAGTTGGTTTGCCTGATAATGCCGTAAAAGAAAGTAGTTTTCGTATTGCAGCCGCATTAAAAAACAATGGTTACCAAATGCCTGGAAAAAAAATAACCATAAATATGGCTCCTGCCGATTTACGCAAAGAAGGATCTGCTTATGATTTGACCCTTGCTGTTGGCATTTTAGCAGGATCAGCACAAATAAATTCAAATGAGGTTGCTAATTATATTATTATGGGCGAATTATCGCTTGATGGAGGATTGCAACCCATTAAAGGAGCTTTACCCATTGCTATCAAAGCAAAAGAAGAAGGTTTTAAAGGTTTTTTTTTACCTATTCAAAATGTAAAAGAAGCCGCCATTGTGGATGGAATTGATGTTTATGGAATTGAAAACTTACAACAAGTAATTGATTTTTTTGACGAAAAAGGAACTATTGAACCCACAAAAATTAATACTAGAGATGAATTTTATAAAACCCTTGATTTTCCTGAACATGATTTTAGCGATGTTAAAGGACAAGAGTCTATAAAAAGATGTATGGAAATTGCTGCTGCTGGCGGTCATAATATTATTCTTATCGGTCCACCAGGTTCGGGCAAAACGATGATTGCCAAGAGACTACCTAGCATATTGCCACCAATGACTTTGAGAGAAGCTTTAGAAACAACTAAAATCCATTCTGTTGCAGGCAAATTAAAAGAAGTCGGGCTGATGAACCAACGCCCGTTTCGTTCTCCGCATCATACCATATCAAATGTTGCCTTGGTGGGCGGAGGTAGTTATCCTCAACCTGGCGAAATTTCAATGGCACATAATGGTGTTTTATTTTTGGATGAATTGCCAGAATTTAAAAGAGATGTATTAGAAGTTATGCGTCAGCCACTTGAGGATAGGGAAGTTACTATTTCACGAGCAAAATTTACCGTTACTTATCCCTCATCTTTTATGTTAGTTGCAAGTATGAATCCGAGTCCAAGTGGATTTTTTAATGATCCAGATTCGCCACAAACCTCATCATCACACGAAATGCATAGATATTTAAGTAAAATATCAGGACCATTATTAGACAGAATTGACATTCATATAGAAGTTACACCAGTACCATTTGAAAACTTATCTTCCACTCGAAAAGCCGAAAGCAGCGTAGATATTCGAGCAAGAGTAACAGCTGCAAGAGAAATTCAGACCAAAAGATTTGAAGATATTCCTACAATAAACTATAATGCTCAAATGAATACAAAGCAAATTAGAGAATATTGCATTTTGGACGAAACCTCATTACAATTATTAAAAACGGCTATGGAACGGTTAAATCTATCAGCAAGAGCTTATGATAGAATACTTAAAGTTTCTCGAACAATTGCCGATTTAGAAGCCTCCGAAGAGGTAAAACCAAACCATATTGCCGAGGCTATTCAATACAGAAGTTTGGATAGAGACGGATGGTTAGGCTAAAAAAATAATAACCTACACCTATTTACCTGTTTTTATTTTCGAAAAATCTAATTTTTAAATGTATTTTGCTGAAGTAATTTTACCGCTCTCTCTCCCTAAAACCTTTACATACCGGGTTTCTGAAGCCGAATTTCATTTCCTTAAAATTGGAATGAGGGTAGCCGTACCATTCGGGAAAAGTAGAATTTACACTTCTTTATTGATAGAATTACATCAAAACGCACCAACACTTTACGATGCCAAAGAAATTTATCAAATACTTGACGAGAAACCCATTGTAAACCAGTATCAAATTGAGCATTGGCAATGGATTTCAAACTATTATATGTGCAATATTGGTGATGTTTATCGAGGAGCATTACCATCGGCATTGTTGATAGAAAGCGAAACTATTATCTCACAAAAAACCGAAGGTTTTATAGACGAGAAACTACTTTCTGAAGAGGAATATCTAATTTTTGAAGCTTTGCAAAATCAAAGTTCTTTGAAAGTGAGTGATATTATAAACATTCTTAATAAAAAAAATGTTTTTCCTATAATTCAGAAATTAATTGATAAAAACATACTTGTTTTACACGAAGAAGTCAATGAAGTTTATAAACCAAAATTAGTTAGATATATTCGTTTGAACCCTGATTATGAAACGGATAAAGGCTTGAATGAATTGCTCGAAATTTTAAAAAAATCAGAGAAACAAAAACAAATCGTACTTCATTATTTTCAAATATCGGCAACAGAGAAAAAACCAGTAGCGGTTAAGAATTTAATAGATAATTCTGGTTCAACAGCTGCTATCGTAAAAGCCTTGATTGATAAAAATATTTTTGAAGAATATTACATTCAGGTTGATAGAGTAGTTTTTGGAGGTAAATCATCCGAAATTGTTTTAGAATTAAGCAACGCTCAAAACAATGCTTTAAAGCAAATTAATACTATTTTTAAAGAAAAATCGGTAGCTTTATTACACGGGGTTACTGCATCAGGCAAAACCGAAATTTATATTAAATTAATAGAAGAGTATTTAAAACAGGAGAAACAAATATTATATTTATTGCCAGAAATTGCATTAACCACCCAATTAGTTACTCGATTAAGAGCCTATTTTGGAAATCAAATTGGGGTTTTTCATTCAAAATATAATAATAACGAACGGGTTGAGGTTTGGAATCAAGTTTTAAACCAATCCGAAAAATCAAAAATTATAATAGGAGCAAGGTCGGCTTTGTTTTTACCATTTTCAAATTTAGGATTAATTATTATTGACGAAGAACACGAACAAACTTTTAAACAAGTTGATCCCGCACCAAGATATCATGCCAGAGATGCGGCAATAGTATTAGCTAATTTGCACAAATCCAAAGTGTTATTAGGTTCGGCAACACCAAGTTTAGAAACTTATTATAATACTAAAATTAATAAATTTGGATTAGTTACAGTTACTGAAAGATTTGGAAATGTAAAAATGCCATTCATTGAGCTGGTCGATTTAAAAGATAAATATTTTCGAAAAAAGATGACTGGGCATTTTTCCGATACATTAATCGAAGAAATTTCGGTGGCATTATCATTAGGAAAACAAATAATTTTATTTCAAAACCGAAGAGGTTATTCACCCGTTGTTGAGTGCATAACCTGCGGGCATGTGCCACAGTGCCAGCAATGCGATGTTAGTTTAACTTACCACAAATACAAAAACCAACTCCGTTGTCATTATTGCGGATACAGTATGGGAAATCCTACAAATTGTCATAGTTGCAGTAGTACCAATTTAACAACAAAAGGTTTTGGAACCGAACAAATTCAGCAAGAATTAATTAGCTTATTTCCATCGGCAAAAATAGGGAGGATGGATCAAGATACTACTCGTGGAAAATTTGGTTTTGAGAAAATTATTGATAGTTTTAAAAACCTCGAAATTGATATTTTAGTAGGCACACAAATGCTTGCAAAAGGTCTTCATTTTAACAATGTGAGTTTAGTAGGAATAATGAATGCAGATAATATGTTGTATCATCCTGATTTTAGAGCATTTGAACGCTCTTATCAAATGATGACACAAGTTGCAGGGAGAGCAGGACGATTTGAAAAACAAGGAAGAGTAATTATTCAAACCTATAATATCAATCACAATACAATAAAACAAGTGGTTGATAATGATTATCTTGCCATGTATGAAGAGCAGATTTATGAACGACAAATTTATAGATATCCACCCTATTTTAAATTGATTAAATTAAGCTTAAAGCATAGAGATTTTGATAAATTAAAAGAAGGTTCTTTTTGGTTATATCAAGTAATGCAACAAAACCTTGATATGCCCGTTTTAGGACCCGAGGAACCACCAATTTCTAGAATTAGAAACGAATACATTAGAACAATTCTGGTTAAAATACCAACAAATAAACCATTGCAGAGTACAAAAGATACTATCAAAAAAATGTTAAATAGTTTTGATACCGTGCCACAATTCAAATCTATAAAAGTGAGTGTTACCGTAGATTTTT
>DYPB01000022.1 GCA_020720185.1 Flavobacterium psychrophilum
GCTGAAAGCATATAAGCGCGAAACCCACCACAAGATGAGATTTCTTTTAAGGGTCCTAGAAGATGACTAGGTCGATAGGCTATAGATGTAAAGGCAGTAATGTCATAGTCGAGTAGTACTAATAACCCGTAAGCTTATAAATCCCGAGCCCTTAATTCCTAATGGGAAACAAAAAGGGCTTGGGGAGAACTTCTTTTTTCTATTTATCCTGAACTTGTTTCAGGAAAAACACTTTCTTTATCTCAATATGTTAAAATATTTGCTCGACAGAGCAGTTAAGAGTTATAAAATTAAAAACTCAAAACTAACAACCTTAAGGTGGTTATTGCGGCGGGGCTCACCTCTTCCCATCCCGAACAGAGAAGTTAAGCCCGCCAGCGTCAATGGTACTGCATTTTTGTGGGAGAGTAGATCGTCGCCTTTCTTTAAATCCTCATCATATATTTGATGAGGATTTTTTTGTATAGTTTATAAGTTTAAGAATTAATATAACATTTTTATTTTTTTAATTTCAAAATCTTGAATTAAATCGTCCTCTAATGCTAAAATTAATTTTCCATTTCTAGAAACTGTTTGAATAACACCCATAAATTTATTATGATTAGAATCTTCAAAAACTGTTGGAATTGATTTTCTAAAAAGTAAATTATTATAATTTTCCCAAAGTAAATTTTCTTGCTTGTCTTTTAGTAGTTCTAAATTTTCTTTAATACAATCTATGATTTTTACTAATAAAGAATTTATATCTAATTCTTTATTAATTATATTTTTTAGCGAATTGGCATTTATTAGGTTGTCAAAATTTGTCTGATTTACATTAATTCCAAAACCTATTATAGAAAATATTTGACCGTCAGCTTTTATAATATTTTCAATTAAAATACCTGCAATTTTTTCGTTTCCTGACAAAATGTCGTTTGGCCATTTTATACTTAAATTTGGTATCTGAAATGATTTTAAAGCATTAAATATAGCATTTGAAATTACAATATTAAGATTAAATATTTGATTACTATCTGATAAAATATTTTTTATTAAAATACTTACAATCAAATTTTTATCTTTCTCTGATTCCCATTTAGAACCCATTTGTCCCTTTCCATTTGTCTGTTCTTTAGCTATAACTACTGTGAAATTTTCAGTATCCGAATAAGTTGATAATTGTTTTAAATAATCATTTGTTGAATCAATGGCATCAAGTTTGATAAGTTTCATAAAAATATGTTTAATTTATCACCAAAAATAACTACAAAAAGGGTAACTTTGCAAATTATACAAAAATAAATAAATGACAAAGAATAAAATAAATAACGACGAGTTACTAACATTCATTATTAAAGGTATTGAAGAAGTAAAAGGGAATGATATTAATATTTTAGATTTACGAGAAATAGATAATGCTGCTTGCGATTATTTTGTAATTTGTAATGGCAATTCAAATACACAGGTTAATGCAATTGTAAGTTCAATTCAAAAAACAGTGTCAAAATCTATAAAAGACAAACCATGGCATGTTGAGGGTTCGGATAATGCTGAATGGGTTTTGATGGACTATGTTAATATTGTAGTTCATGTGTTTCAGAAACATATTAGGGAGTATTATAATATTGAATCTCTTTGGGGAGATGCAAAAATTACAACTATTGAAAATAAGTATTAATAATTTTTTTTATATTATGACATCAGAAAACACTACTGCTCCAAGTCCGTCGGTATCTAAAACAACTCCACCAAAAAACACAAATAAGGATAACTCTTTAAAAATAAAGGAATTAAAAATAAATCCGATTTGGATTTATGGAATTATTTTATTATTTTTTTTCTTGTGGAATTATGTTGATGGGAGTAAAAAAAACCTTTTACCAAATGAGTTAACCCTATCTGAATTTAATTTAATGTTAGATAAAGCTGAAATTGATAATGTAGAAATATCTGATAAAACAAAAGCAGAAATATATCTTACAAGTGCTGCAATAACCGCTATTAATAATAGAAATAAAGGAAAAAAGAATGCCTTTTTATTGACTAAAAACGGACCACATTACATCATGGAAATTGGCAATGACGAAGTTTTTCAACTAAAAATGGAGAAAGCACAACTTGAAGGCAAATTAAAAAAATATTCATTTATTCCTAAGAATGATTTATTTGAATTATTAATAGGTGCATTACCATTAATTATTACAGTAATTTTTTTTATTTTCATGATGCGAAGAATGGGCGGTCCAAATGGACCTGGAGGTCAAATTTTTGGAATTGGAAAATCAAAAGCAAAATTATTTGATGAGAAGACAGATAAAAAAATCACTTTTAAAGATGTTGCAGGACTTGAAGGGGCTAAAGAAGAAATTCAAGAAATAGTAGAGTTTTTAAAAAATCCTGAAAAATACACAAATTTAGGAGGAAAGATACCAAAAGGAGCATTACTTGTAGGGCCTCCAGGCACAGGGAAAACACTTTTAGCAAAAGCGGTTGCAGGCGAAGCCGAAGTTCCTTTTTTCTCATTATCAGGTTCTGATTTTTCTGAAATGTTTGTAGGAGTTGGGGCATCACGAGTTAGAGATCTTTTTCAGCAAGCAAAAGTTAAATCACCAGCAATTATATTTATAGATGAAATTGATGCAGTTGGTAAAGCTCGTGGAAAAGGTGGTTTTTCTGGTAGTAATGATGAAAGAGAAAACACACTAAATCAATTACTTACGGAAATGGATGGTTTTGGAACAAATGTATCAGTAATTGTATTAGCTGCAACAAACAGAGCAGATGTTTTAGATAAAGCACTAATGAGAGCTGGTAGATTTGACCGTCAGATATATGTAGATTTACCAAACATTAATGAACGGAAGGAAATTTTCGAGGTGCATCTTGAACCTCTAAAAAAGGTAGAGGGATTAGATACGGATTTTCTTGCCAAGCAAACACCTGGTTTTTCTGGTGCTGACATCGCTAATGTTTGTAATGAAGCAGCTTTAATTGCTGCTAGAAATAATAAAGAAGCAGTAGATAAACAAGATTTTTTAGATGCAGTAGATAGAATTGTAGGAGGATTAGAAAAGAAAAATAAAATAATCACACCAGCCGAGAAAAAAGCCATTGCTATTCATGAAGCAGGACATGCAACTGTAAGTTGGATGTTAGAACATGCAGCACCGTTAGTAAAAGTTACTATTGTTCCAAGAGGTCAAAGTCTTGGTGCAGCTTGGTATTTGCCAGAAGAGCGACAAATTGTTCGTCCAGATCAAATGTTAGATGAAATGTGTGCTACAATGGGAGGTAGAGCGGCTGAAAAAGTTATCTTTGATAAAATTTCAACTGGAGCATTATCTGATTTAGAAAAAGTTACAAAACAAGCTAGAGCAATGGTTACAATTTACGGTTTAAATGATAAAATTGGCAATGTAACTTATTATGACTCATCAGGACAATCTGAATATAATTTTAATAAGCCATATTCCGAAGAAACTGGCGTGATTATAGATAAAGAAATCTCATTATTAATTGAAAGTCAATATCAAAGAGCAATTAAATTATTAGAAGAAAATAAAGAAAAATTAAATAAATTAGCAGATATTTTGATAGAAAAAGAGGTGATTTTTAGAGATGATTTAGAGACTATTTTCGGAAAAAGACAGTTTGATGAAAATTTGCAAGTAGAAAAATCGTCATAAAAATAAATAAAAAAATTAGTATTATTTATAAATTTTTAATTTATAAATAAAATTATATCTTTGCACCCCTAATATTGAGGTATTAAAAAAAGACTAATAATATTAGAATAAAAATAAACAAAATCAATAAAATTTTTCAGTAATGCAAAATAAAGGACTCATTAAATTTTTCGCAATCATTTTTGCACTGGTAAGCATTTACCAACTTTCATTTACATTTGTTGCAAACAAAGTTAAAGCTGATGCTAAAACCTATGCAAATAATGATTCACAAAAAGAATTAAAGTATTTAGACTCTGTGAGTAAACAGAAAGTATTTGGTCCTTTTACTTATAACGATGTGAGAGATTACCAACTACAAAAAGGTCTTGACCTTGAAGGAGGTATGAATGTTATTCTTGAAATATCTGTAAAAGATATTTTAAAAGGATTATCAAACAAATCTAAAGATCCTATATTTAATCAAGCATTAGAAGACGCAAAGAAAAATCAAGTAGGAAATCAAGATTATTTAGATGCTTTCTTTAATGAATTTGAAAAAGCAGCTGAAGGGAAAACAAAATTAGCTTCACCAGATATTTTTGCAAATAGATCCATGCAAGGTGTTGGAGGAATCGATTCAAAAATGACCAATGCAGAAGCTAAAAAAGTTATCAGACAGAAAGTTGATGAGTCAATTACAAGTGCTAGTGAAGTATTGCGTAAAAGAATCGACCAATTTGGAGTTGTTCAGCCAAACATTCAAAGAATGGGTCAATCAGGTAGAATTTTAGTAGAATTACCAGGAGTTAAAGATGTTGATAGGGTAAAGGAATTAATCTCAAAAACAGCACAATTAGAATTTTGGGAAACTTATAAACTAAACGATGTTGGTGGCTTTATCATGTCAGCGAATGAGGCATTAAAAAAGACGGAAGTAGTTGCAACAGCAAGTACAAAAGTAGAGAAAACAGCTGATAAAGGTGTTTCAGCATTATTAGTTGACGAAAAAGCAAAAGACTCAACAGCCTCTGCAACAAACAAACAATCAAGAGGACCGTTATTAGATAAATTTATCTCGATGGGACAAGGTGGAGCAATTTTAGGATACGCTACTGTAGAAAATTCTAAAAAAATCAGTGAATATTTAGCTCGACCAGAAATTCAGAATTTGCTATCGACAGACATAAAATTCGCAAAATTTGTATGGGGAAAACCATCAACAATAAGCATGTTAAATGGCGAAATTGTTAAAGCAGATAAAGTTGGTGCAGAAAAAGTAGAGACAGTAGAATTATATGCTTTAAAAGGAAATCGTGATAATGAACCACCTTTAAGCGGAGGTGTAATCATAAATGCAAAAGACACTTATGACCAATCAGGTAAACCAGCAGTTTCAATGCAAATGAATGGTTCGGGTGCAAGAAAATGGGAAGAATTAACAGGAGTAGCATATAAAACACAGGGTAATATTGCAATTGCATTAGATAATATAGTTTATTCCGCACCAGGTGTTTCTACGGGTGCTATATCTGGAGGAAATTCTGAAATATCTGGTACTTTTAGTGTTGCTGAAGCAAAAGACTTAGCAAATGTTTTAAGAGCTGGGAAATTACCTGCTACCGCAGAGATAGTTCAATCAGAAGTTGTAGGTCCATCATTAGGTAAAGAAGCCATTGATAACGGAACAACATCTGGAGTTATAGGATTATTATTGGTATCTCTTTGGATGATGTTATATTATGGAAAAGCAGGTTGGTATGCAAATATAGCATTAGGTGTCAATGTGTTGTTTTTGTTTGGTGTTTTTGCAAATTTTGGTTTTGTACTAACGCTACCTGGTATTGCAGGTATAGTTTTAACTATCGGTACAGCTGTAGATGCTAATATTATCATTTACGAAAGAGCAAAAGAAGAATTAAGAAGAGGAAAATCATTAATTGATGCAATAGACACATCTTTCAGTTGGAAAGGAGCAATGCGTTCAATAATTGATGCAAATGTTACCCATGTATTAACAGGTTTAGTGTTATATATTTTTGGTTCAGGACCAATTAAAGGATTTGCATTATCATTATTAGTTGGTATTTTCACATCTTTATTTTGCTCAATTTTTATATCAAGAATGTTATTAGATTGGAGTGTAAAAAGAGGAAATGCTTTAACTTTTGTAACATCGTTATCTAAAAATTGGTTTACTAATGTGAATATTAATTTCTTAAAATATAAAAAAATATTTTATACATTATCAGCAATAGTTTGTGTGGTTAGTGTTTTTTCATTGTTTACTAATGGATTAAATGAAGGTGCTGATTTTATTGGAGGTAGATCATATCAAATTCATTTTCCTCAAAATATGAAAGCTGACGAAATAAAAGCAGAACTTTCTAAACCATTTGAAGGTGTAGATGTAAAAACCTTTGGTGGTGATAATCAATTAAGAATTACTACAAAATATAAAATTAAAGAGTCGGGGATTGTTGTTGATCAAGAAATTAACCAAAAATTGTTTGATAACTTAAAAAAACATTTTGCAACTGATATGACTTATGATAAATTTGTAAATGCAGATGCTAATAAACAATTTGGTATTATGCAATCATCAAAAGTAGGACCAAGTGTTGCAGCCGATATTAAAACAAATGCGTTTTGGGCTGTTCTCGGAGCAATGTTATTAGTTTGTTTCTATTTGGTGGTTAGTTTCCGTAAATGGCAGTATTCACTTGGTGCAATAGCGGCTGTAGCACACGATGTTATTTTTGTATTAGGAATTTATTCATTATTATGGAAAATAATGCCATTTGGTATGGAAATGGATCAACACTTTATAGCAGCAATTCTAACTGTTATTGGTTATTCAATGAATGATACTGTAATTGTATTTGATAGAGTTAGAGAGTTTATAGGTGGTAAATCAAAAGGTACATTTACAGAAATTGTAAACCAATCTATTAATACAACAATGTCAAGAACTTTAAACACTTCATTAACAATGATTATGGTCTTATTAATTATGTTTGTTTTCGGAGGAGAATCAATTAGAGGGTTTATATTTGCGATGTTAATAGGAATTGTTATCGGAACATATTCATCTTTGTTTATTGCAACTCCTGTATTAGTAGATACTTTTTCAGCAAAAGAAAAAGCAGAAGTTGAACATCAACATAATGACTAAAATTTAATTTCATATTTAACCCAGATTACGCATTAGAAATCTATTCCAAACTCAAACTACTTCAAAAATAAGTACTTACTCCTATTTTTAAATTCAAAATACAAAAGTATTCTTTCTTCAAAAATAGTCCGTGAGCACTTATTTTTATTGCATTTTGAGTTTTCATAACGAAGTCTAATGCGTAATTTGGGTTTAAAAAATGAAATGCCCCCAAAAGTTAGACACTATTTGGGGGCATTTTTATTGTAGGTGGGTTCTATAAAATAGCATCAGTAAAAAAATAAATTTACAAAAAAACTAATTTATAGAACCCACCTGTAATAAGACAAGAATTAATTACCTACAAACTCAAGTTGTTCTAAACTTACTTTGGATATAAAAACCCCATAATTTACGGTTGCCTTCTTTTTATCTTTGTCAAAAGCATCAATTGTTCCAATGGCTTTTCCGTCATGCATACGAACTCGGTCGCCAACTTTTAATATTGGTTTTGGCTTTTCTATAATTGGTTTTAATTTCTCTTCCTTTTTTTCCTTCCTAATTTCTTCAATTTTTATTTCAATCTCTTTAGTAATTTCTTCTTTTTTATCAACAACTACTTTTGCTTGTTTTGGAGTAATTTTAATTCTTTTGGAATTTTCAATTTCAATAATTTTTAAAAATTCGGCAACTAAATCTTTTTTATTTTTGTTGTTAAAATATTTTCCTGCCAAATCGTCAATTTTTTGACCAATATAAATTAACTTTTGATTACTGTCATATAATTCTTGATAGCTCTCTAATTTTTGTTTAATTTTAAAGTTAATTTTCTCCATTCTAACACTCTCTTCCCTAACTTTACTCTCTTCTTCTTTTAAATTTTGAGAAGTTTTTTCCATCTTTGAGCGTTCTTTCTGCAAAGTTGAAATTGTTTTATCAAAACGAACTTTGCCTCCTTCAATTTTCTTTTTTGCTCTATTAATTAATCCAAAAGGGATTCCGTTTTTTTGAGCAACTTCAAATGTAAACGAACTTCCAGCCTGTCCAAGTACTAATTTATATATTGGTTCAAGTGTTTTTTCATCAAAAAGCATATTTGCATTCATTGCAAACGGTAATTCATTTGCTAATATCTTTAAATTTGAGTAATGGGTTGTAATAATTCCAAAAGCCTCTCGATGATAAAATTCTTCTAAAAAAATTTCAGCTAATGCTCCACCTAATTCTGGATCAGATCCTGTACCAAATTCATCTATCAAAAACAGCGTATTTTTACTACATTTTTTTAAAAAATAGTTCATATTTTTTAATCGATAACTGTATGTACTCAAATGATTTTCAATAGATTGATTATCTCCAATATCGGTTAAAATTCTATCAAACAAAAAAGATTCGCTCCGCTCATGAACAGGAATTAAAATTCCTGATTGCAACATTAATTGCAGTAAACCAACAGTTTTCAGCGAAATAGTTTTTCCACCAGCATTAGGTCCAGAAATTACAATTATTCGATTATTCTGTTGCAATTCAATAGTTTGTGGATATGTAACCTGATTGTTTTCTTTATTATTAAGATACAAAATAGGATGAAAGGCATCTTTGAAATATAACTTTCTATCGGTTGTAATTTTTGGTAAAATTCCGTTTATTTTTTTTGCGTATTTTGCTTTTGCTGCAATAACATCTATATCGCTCAAAAACTCTTGATATTCGATAATTAATGGTAAAAACGGTCGGATCTGGTTGGTTAATTGTTTTAAAATTCTAGTAATTTCCTCTTTTTCTTCGTATTCTAAATTTGCTAATTCTCTAGAATATTTCAATGTTGTTTCAGGCTCTATAAATGCCAAACTACCCGTTTTTGAACTACCTAAAATGCTTCCTTTAACTTTTCGTCGATACATTGCCAAAACCGCTAAAACTCTTCTATTTTGAACAAAACTTTCCTTAATATCATCTAAATATCCTAACGAATTGTACTGGGTTAATGCTTGTCCGAAACTCTGATTTACCTTGACTCGAACTAAATTCATATCCCTGCGAATATTTAGCAAATCAGGAGATGCACTGTCTTTTATTTCGCCATATTTATCTACAATTTGTTCAATTAATTGAATAATTTCTTTTGTAAATTGTACATTATTTGCTCTAAAATTTAATTTAGGATAATACTCTTCAAATTTTTTAAGAAATTCTAAAAGATTATTTACAGTCTCTGATATTGTGGCAATTTTTTTAAAACTCCCTGTTTCTAAAAAACTATTTTCGATACCTAAAAATTTAATTTCGTGAGTTATGGCATCAAATCCGTGATTAGGAATGGCATTGTTGTTTTCAAAAGAAGATAAATATTCTGATGTTTGTAATAATGAAATGTATAACAATTCTTTTTCCTTAAATGGAGTAATTTGTTTTGCTTTTTCTTTGCCAATATCAGTATTGCAAATATTAGAAATGGTTTCCAAAACAGTTGGGAATTGCAAATCTTGTAGTGTTTTGTCGGTAATGGAAATCATTATTGTGGATTGAAAACGAAAGGATTATAAATTAAAATACAATAAAAAAAGTGATTATTTAGCCACAACTTCACCTTTCAACGATAATTTACTCACACCATCTTCAACATTTACCGCATTACTCTCAACCGTAATTGTTTTCCGAATAGTACCAACCATCATATTATATTGCACCGAAATCTTCCCCATTTCACCAGGCAAAATAGCCTCTGTAGGTTTTGTAGCCACCGTACAACCACAAGTAGAATTTACAGATAAAACTATAAGTGGTTGATTACCAGTATTTGTAAATTCAAATATTCTAACCCCATCATCAGAACCTTTACTAACAATACCATAATCAACAACATCATTCTTGAACTCAATTTTCGCTCCGTTTTGAGAAAAACCAAACATAGAGTACATTAAAACCGTAAAAAGTAATATTTTTTTCATCTTTTATAAGATTTGATATTGTAAAATTAAACAAAAATAATTACACCCAACATAAAAAATCATTTTTTTTATAGTTTCTTAATAATTACTTTTGCAGATATAACAAAATTTGTGCCAAAATAATTTGAAGCAAAACTTTAGGCATATTTACAAAGCTATTTCCCGCTTTTCGTTACAATCTTTTTCTTATATAAAATGTGGAAAACCACAATTTATATAAAAAAAAGGATTTCCACTTCAATCGGGGCTATCAGAAATTTGTTATTGAATATTTATAAAAGTTAGAAAAAGAAAAAGAAAAATGACAATCTCCCCACAATTTAACGCAAAAGAAGTAGAACAAAAATGGTATGACTACTGGATGAAAAACGACTATTTTTATTCAAAACCAGACCATAGAACACCATATACAATAGTAATTCCACCACCAAATGTAACTGGAGTTTTACACATGGGACATATGCTTAACAATACCATTCAAGATGTTTTAATTCGTAGAGCAAGATTAAAAGGATTCAACGCTTGTTGGGTTCCAGGCACCGATCACGCATCAATAGCAACCGAAGCAAAAGTAGTTGCCAAACTAAAATTAGAAGGCATTAATAAATTCGATTTAACTCGGAAAGAATTCTTAAAACACGCCTACGATTGGACCGATAAATACGGCGGAACAATCCTCGAACAATTAAAACAATTAGGCTGCTCGTGCGATTGGAAAAGAACAAAATTCACGATGGACGAAGATATGAGCGCTTCGGTAATCAAATCATTCGTAGATTTATACAACAAAGGACAAATATATAGAGGCTATCGAATGGTAAACTGGGATCCAGAAGCCAAAACAACCCTCTCAGACGAAGAAGTAATTTATGAAGAACGACAAGGAAAACTATATTTTTTACGCTATTATATCGAAAATTCAACCGAATATGTAGTAATTGCAACCACTCGACCCGAAACCATTTTTGGAGATACAGCCGTTTGTTTTCATCCAGAAGATGAACGCTATCAACATTTAAAAGGGAAAAATCTAATTGTTCCAATCTGTAACCGAACAGTCCCCGTTGTTTTTGACACCTATATTGATAGAGAATTTGGAACGGGAAGTTTAAAAGTAACCCCCGCACACGACATAAACGATAAAACTATTGGAGATAAATTTGGATTAGAAATAATAGATGTTTTCAATGAAGACGGAACATTGAACAGTTTTGGAATGCACTATGCAGGAAAAGATAGGTTTGTAGTGCGTGAAGAAATAGCAAAAGAACTTTTAGCAAAAGGATTTATAGAAAAAATTGATAACCACATCAATAAAGTAGGAACCTCCGAACGAACCAAAGCCGTAATCGAACCAAGATTATCAGACCAATGGTTTCTGCGAATGGAAGATTTAGTTAAACCAGCCATCAAAGCCGTCTTGGAAACCGAAGAAATAAAACTCTATCCAAAACGATTTGACAATACCTATCGCCATTGGTTAGAAAATATTCGAGATTGGAACATTAGCCGTCAATTATGGTGGGGACAGCAAATTCCAGCCTATTTTTATGGCGATAGCAAAGACGATTTTGTTGTAGCTGAAAATATCGACGAAGCATTAATTTTAGCAAAAATTAAAACTTCCAACTCCCATCTTCAAACTTCTGACTTAAAGCAAGATGAAGACGCTCTCGATACTTGGTTTTCATCTTGGTTATGGCCTATGTCCGTTTTTGGTGGAATATTAAACCCTGACAATGAAGATTTTAAATATTATTATCCAACAAATGATTTGGTAACAGGACCTGATATTTTGTTCTTTTGGGTTGCTCGAATGATAATTGCAGGATATGAATACACTGGAAAAAAGCCGTTTAATAATGTGTATTTGACAGGATTGGTTCGAGATAAACAACGCCGAAAAATGTCTAAATCATTAGGCAATTCGCCAGAACCATTAGAATTAATTGAGAAATTTGGAGCAGATGGCGTTCGAGTTGGTTTGTTGCTTTCGGCATCGGCTGGAAATGACATTATGTTTGACGAAGAATTGTGTAACAACGGCAAGGCATTTGCAAATAAAATTTATAATGCATTCAAATTAATTAGCAGTTGGGAAGTTTCAGAAACTATAGAACAGCCAAAATCCTCAAAAGTTGCAATAGAATGGTATGAAAATAAATTTCAGAAAGTATTATTAGAAATCGATGATAATTTTGAAAAATATCGTTTGTCCGATGCTTTAATGGCTACTTACAAATTAGTTTGGGACGATTTCTGTTCGTGGTTTTTAGAAATGATAAAACCACAATATCAGCAACCTATCGACAACAAAACATTTGCAAAAGCAATTGAAATTTTAGAAAATAATTTAAAATTATTGCATCCATTTATGCCATTTTTGACGGAAGAAATTTGGCAACATATAAAAGAAAGAACACCAAACGAAGCTTTAATTATTTCCGAATATCCTAAATTCACTACTGTAAATGAACAACTTATAACCAATTTTGAATTTGCAACCGAAATAATTTCTGGAATTAGAACCATCAGAAAAGAAAAAAATATTGCTTTTAAAGACGCTATTGATTTGAAAATAATTAATAAGGAAAATTTTACAGAAGCATTTGATACGGTAATTTGCAAATTAGGAAATATTACTAATCTTGAATATGTAACAAAAAAAGTTGATGTAGCTTTAACATTTAGAGTAAAATCGAACGAATATTTTATTCCAATAGCAGGGAATATTGATGTTGCAGCCGAAATCGAAAAATTAGAAACCGAGTTGAAATATGCACAAGGATTTTTAAATTCGGTTAGAGCAAAATTAAATAACGAGAAATTTGTGGCAAATGCCAAACCAGAAATTATAGAAAACGAAAGAAAAAAAGAAACAGATGCTTTATCAAATATAGCAACAATAGAAGAAAGTTTGAGCCGTTTAAAATAATTAAATTGCTGATATAATTATTTTATAAATTAACAGGCTCTTTTTTTAAATATATTAACTAAATTTCCAAACCAAAAAATAAAGATATTATGAAAAATAAAATACAATTGATAGCACTTTTTATTACTACAATTTCGTTTTCTCAATCAGGATTAATTGCCGATAAAGCAATGGTAGTTTCGGCTCGAGAAGAAGCGTCAAAAATTGGAATCGAAATAATAAAAAACGGTGGAAATGCTTTTGATGCTATGTGTGCCACCGAATTGGCTCTTGCGGTTGCATTTCCGTATGCTGGCAATATTGGAGGAGGAGGATTTATGGTTTACAGAAAATCAAACGGCGATATTGGAGCTTTAGATTATAGAGAAAAAGCTCCACTGAAAGCCACAAAAAATATGTTTCTGGATAAAAACGGAGTGGTAATTCCTAATTTAAGTACGGAAGGCGCGTTGGCAGTAGGAGTTCCAGGAACAATTGCTGGCGTTTTTGCGGTACACGAAAGATTTGGAAAATTATCGATGGAACAAATAATGAAACCTGTTATCGAATTGGCAAAAAAAGGCGTAGTGATAACACCAAAACAAGAAAAACAATTTGAAAGATATAGTGAAGAAATTTTTAGAGTTAGTGGCTATAATACATTGATGTCAAAACTAATAAAAACGGGAGATACTCTAAAATACATTGCTTTGGCAGAAACATTAACCAAAATAATGAAAAATGGAAAAGACGAATTTTATAAAGGAGAAACCGCACAAAAAATAGTTGATTTTCTTAATGAAAGAGGCGGAATTATTTCGATGGAAGATTTGGCAAAATATGAAGTAAAATGGCGAAAACCAATTCGTTTTTCGTACAAAAAATTAGACATTATTTCAATGTCGCCACCTTCTAGTGGAGGAATTACACTGCAACAAATAATGAAAATGATTGAACCCTTTGATATTTCAAAATTTGGACACAATTCCGAGAAAACAATACAAGTAATTGTCGAAGCCGAAAGACGAGCTTTTGCCGACAGAAATTATTTTTTGGGCGACCCACAATTTGTTAAAATACCAACCAAAAAATTACTTAATAAAATCTATTTAAAAAACAGAATGAGCGATTTTTATTGGAACAAAGCAACAAAATCATCAGACATAAATCACGGAAAAATATCTATTTCAGAAAGTAATGAAACCACACATTATTCAATTGTTGATACCGAAGGGAATGCAGTAGCTGTAACAACCACAATCAATGGTGCTTTTGGATCAAAATTATATTCAGAAGAATTAGGCTTCTTTTTTAATAATGAAATGGACGATTTTAGTGTAAAAGCTGGAGTTCCAAATTCATACGGATTGGTTGGTGAAAAAGCAAATGAAATTGCACCCGAAAAACGAATGTTGAGCTCGATGACACCAACTATTGTAGAAAAAAATGGTAAACTTCTTATGGTTGTTGGTTCGCCAGGTGGATCTACAATTATTACTTCGGTTTTGCAAACAATTTTGAATGTAACCGAATATAATTTGACAATGCAAGAAGCTGTAAATACACCCAGATTTCACCATCAGTGGTTGCCAGACGAAATTGTTTTTGAACCCAATGCTTTTGACAAAAACACATTAGAAAATTTAAAGAAAAAGCACTACATTATTAACGAAAAAAATACGCCTGTTTTAGGCAAAGTCGATGCTATTTTAGTGCTTCCATCAGGCAAATTAGAAGGTGGTGCAGACCATCGTGGAGATGATAAAGCCGTTGGTTTTTAATCTTTTGGAATAAGTTTTAATAAAGATGGGAAAAAGATGCCAAATGTAAATTCACTGAACACCGCTGACAAATAAACACAAAGTGAAGTAAAATAAAACAAAAAGAGCATCGGTAAAAAAATAAATCTACAAAACCCATCTAAATATTTAGAATTTTAATTAAGCAAAAACTAAAAGTTAATAATTGCACTTGCCAATAGAGCTTAAATTATAGATAACTTCTCTCTAAAAACAGGAATTAAGATTAACAAAAAAATAATAAAAAATACAATGATCGCAACAGAACACTCAGTTTCAGAAGGAATAATAGTATTAGAAAACCAATATGGAGCTCATAATTACCATCCATTGCCCGTGGTTTTGAGTAGGGGAGAAGGTGTTTTTGTTTGGGATGTAGAGGGCAAACAATATTATGATTTTCTTTCAGCATATTCTGCTGTAAATCAAGGACATTGCCATCCTAAAATTGTTAATGCTATGATAAAACAGGCACAAACTTTAACTTTAACTTCTCGGGCTTTTTATAACGATAAATTAGGTGTTTATGAAAAATATATCACTAATTATTTTGGTTTTGATAAAGTTTTGCCAATGAATACAGGTGCTGAAGCTGTTGAAACTGCTTTGAAATTATGTAGAAAATGGGCTTATGAAGTAAAAGGTATACCAGAACACGAGGCACAAATTATTGTTTGTGATGGCAATTTTCATGGGCGAACCACCACAATTATATCATTTTCTAACGATGAAAATGCACGAAAAAACTTCGGACCTTATACAAAAGGTTTCATAAGTATAGAATATGATAATTTATTAACATTAGAGAATGCGTTAAAATCAGACCCAAACATTGCAGGATTTTTAGTAGAACCCATTCAAGGCGAGGCAGGTGTTTTTGTGCCGTCAGAAGGCTATTTATCAAAAGCAAAATCGTTGTGCGAACAATATAATGTATTATTTATTGCCGATGAGGTTCAAACAGGGATAGCCAGAACAGGAAAATTATTAGCCGTAAATCACGAAAGCGTTCAACCTGATATTTTAATTTTAGGAAAAGCCATTTCAGGAGGAGTTTATCCAGTTTCGGCAGTTTTAGCAAATAATGCTATAATGAATGTTATAAAACCAGGGCAGCATGGCAGCACTTTTGGCGGAAACCCAATTGCAGCAGCAGTAGCTATTGCAGCTCTTGAGGTTGTAAAAGACGAAAAATTATCAGAAAACGCACATTATTTAGGCAATATCTTTAGGGAAAAACTTTCCGAATATATCAAAACATCAACTATTGCAACATTAGTTAGAGGAAAAGGATTGTTAAACGCAGTAGTTATTAACGACACCGAAGATAGTAACACCGCTTGGAATATTTGCTTAACGATGAGAGATAAAGGATTATTAGCAAAACCGACTCACGGAAATATTATCCGGTTTGCCCCGCCGTTAGTAATGAATGAGGAGCAACTATTAGATTGTGTGGAGATTATCATAAAATCGTTAAAGGAATTTGAAAAATAATTCCAGATTAATAATTCAAATAAACAAAAAAAATGATTTTCAATAAGTTATCTCTTTTAAAATCGAAAGCAAAGTAAAAACATCTTTTTCTGTAAAGACAAAAAAATAGGGTTTTGTATAAATTTTACTAAAACTGATTATAAAAAACAGGGCAATGAAAAAATTATTAATACCAATGATGATTGTGGCAATTATTGTAGCCATTTGGGAACAAAGCAAAGCCGATAAAAACATATATATTATGATAATTGCAATTGTAATATTTATGTACGGAATGATGCGTTTAAGTGCAAAAACGCCAAGTAAAAACGATGAAAACGAACACGAAAATGTTTAAAATAGGCGATAAAGTATCTGTTCTTGACGATGATTTTTCAGGTATTGTATTGTCTATAAAATCAAATGAAGTTACCCTTGAAACTACCGATGGTTTTGTGATGACTTATCAAGCAAATGAATTGATAAAAATAGACAATTCTAGTGATTTAGACAATATAAAACATTTTAATACAGTCGAAATTAAGAAAGAAAAAGAGATTGAAAAACCAAGACATTTTGTAAAAGAAAAGAAAAAAATAACAGAGGTAGGAGTTCCTGAATTTGATTTACATATTGAAAAATTAGTTAAAAACTTTAGAGGAATGTCTAACTATGACATTCTAACTTTACAGACAGAAACCGCCAAACGACATATTGATTTTGCTATAAAAAATCGGATTCCAAAAATTGTCTTTATACACGGTGTTGGTGAAGGAGTTTTGAAAGCTGAACTTGATTTTATGTTTGGACGGTATGATAATTTAACCTTTCAGGAGGCAAATTATCAAAAATATAGACAAGGAGCCACAGAAATATATTTTAAACAAAATGGAAATAAATTCTGAAAATTAACTTTAAAATGTTAAACTTTTTATAAAAGACTATAATAAATCGAAGTTTAATAATATGTTTGTAAACTAAATTAATAATCACTAAATTTGCTTCCTAAAAAATTACAAGATACATGCTTGTAAATAGGCAAAATTCAACAAAAAAAATGAAAAAAATACTATTATTTGCTATAATTTCTATCTTCTTTGGCTCTTGTACTCCGTTTCAGAAAGCATTAAAATCAGAAGATTCAGCAGTAAAATATGCCGAGGCAGAAAAGTTATACAATAAAGAAAAATTAAATAAAGCCATTCAACTTTTTGAACAATTACAATCGTCATATAAAGGCAAGCCACAAGCTGAAAAAATGTTTTATATGTATAGTCAATCCTTGTATAAAACCAAACAATACTACGCAGCGGGATATCAATTTGAGAAATTTGCTTCAAGTTATCCAAAATCAGAAAAATTAGAAGAAGCAGCTTATTTAGGGGCATTTTGTTATTCAAAACTATCACCAGTTTATTCATTAGACCAAACAGATACTGAGAAAGCTATTGAAAAAATGCAAAATTTTATTGACACCTATCCAGAATCAAAAAAATTGTCAGAAGCAAATATAGTTGTTAAAATATTGCGTGAAAAAATCGAAAAAAAATCGTTTGAAAATGCTCGAGAATACAACAAAATTTCAGACCATAAAGCAGCACTTGTTGCATTAGATAATTTTATTGCAGACTTTCCAGGAACACCTTTTAAAGAACCTGCACTATATTATAAATTAGACTCGGCATACAAATTAGCCATAAATAGTATTCCGTCAAAAATGGAAGAAAGATTAAACAACTCAAAAGTATTTTATAATAACTTAATAAAGTTTAATCCAAATACAACTTATAAAAGTGAAGCCGACGAAATGTTGGTACAAATTGAAAAAAACTTACAACAATTTTCTAAATAAAAACAAAAAAATGGATTTAAGAAAAACAAATGCACCAGTAAATACAATTACTTACAACAAAAGTAAAATTGAAGAATCTACTGGAAATGTTTATGAAGCAATTACAATAATGGCAAAAAGAGCCAACCAAATAAATGGTGATATTAAAAAAGAATTAACCGAAAAATTGGAAGAATTTGCTACTTTTAACGACAGTTTGGAAGAGGTTTTTGAAAACAAAGAACAAATTGAAGTGTCTAAATATTATGAAAAATTACCAAAGCCACACGCTATTGCAGTACAAGAATGGCTTGAGGGTAAAATTTATCATAAAGAAGCTACAAAATAATGATTTTAGATTTCAGATTTTAGATTGGAGATTGAAAATCTAACTTCTAAATATTCTAAAATTACAAATCTAAATTCTAAAATGGTATTAAAAGATAAGAAAATACTTTTGGGTATTTCGGGTGGAATTGCAGCATACAAAACCGCTAATTTAGTACGCTTATTTATAAAAGCAGGTGCTCATGTACAAGTTGTCATGACACCTGCTTCTGTTGATTTTGTTACCCCATTAACCTTATCTACCTTATCAAAAAGACCTGTATTTACCTCTTTTTTTAATCAAGATGATAGCCAAAATATAGAGAGTAAACAAGCAAAACAAAATGCCAAATGGAATAATCATGTTGAATTAGCACTTTGGGCTGACCTAATGATTATTGCACCGGCAACCGCAAATACACTATCTAAAATGGCTACTGGAAATTGCGACAATCTATTGATAGCATGTTATTTATCTGCAAAATGTCCTATTTATTTTGCTCCTGCAATGGATTTAGATATGTATAAGCATCCTTCCACTTTAACAAGTTTTAATGCTCTTAAAAATTTTGGAAACACCATAATTCCTGCCGAAAATGGAGAACTTGCTAGCGGATTATCAGGTGAGGGCAGGATGGCAGAACCTGAAAACATAGTTTCTTTTATCGAAAAAGATTTGGAACAGAAATTGCCATTAAAAGGAAAAAACATACTAATTACCGCAGGGCCAACTTATGAAGCCATTGACCCAGTTCGTTTTATAGGCAACCATTCTTCTGGAAAAATGGGCTTTGACATTGCAAATTGTGCCGCGAATTTAGGTGCAACTGTAACATTAGTATCAGGTCCAACACATTGCAAAATCAAAAACCCATCTATAAACTTAATTTCAGTACAGTCTGCACAAGAAATGTATGATGCTTGTCATCAGTATTTTAACGATTCTGATGCAATGATCGCCGCCGCCGCCGTTGCTGATTATAGACCAAAATTTGTTGCCTCACAAAAAATTAAAAAAAACGAAGAAAATTTTTCTATAGAATTAGAAAAAACAAAAGATATTTTAGCATCTTTGGGAGCTATAAAAAAGAATCAATTTTTAATTGGATTTGCATTAGAAACAGAAAATGAGATTGAAAATGCCAAGTTGAAAATTACTAAAAAAAATCTAAATTTGATTGTTTTAAATTCCCTGAATGATGCAGGAGCAGGTTTTGGAAAATCAACAAATAAAGTAACTTTTATAACAGACAGGTTTGAGATTGAACCAATGGAATTAATGCTTAAAGAAGAGGTCGCATTGCAAATAATTAACAAAGTAATACAGAAATATAATGTATAAAATTTTAAGTTTTTTACTAATTTTAAGTTTTGGTTTTGCCAATTCGCAAGAGTTAAACTGTACAGTTAAGGTTGATTATCAGAAAATTGGAACCACGAATCAAAAGGTTTTTAAAACTTTAGAAACTTCATTAAACGAGTTTGTAAACAAAACAGCTTGGACGGCAACGCCATACAAACAAAATGAAAAAATAAGTTGTGTAATGACCATAATTATTGATAATTCTGAAGCCGATGTGTTTTCTGGAACTCTGCAAATACAGTCTTCAAGAACGGCTTTTAATTCAACATATCAATCGCCAATTTTTAATTTTAATGATAAAAGTTTTGATTTCAAATATCAAGAATTTGAAAATTTACAATACAATCCATCAAGCTTTGATTCAAATTTGGTGTCAGTTTTGGCATTTTATAGTTACATAATTATTGGATTAGATCAAGAGACATTCTCACCAGAAGGAGGGAGTCTGGCATTCGAAAGTGCTTTGAATATTGCAGATTTAGCACAATCATCAGGATATAAAGGTTGGAGTTCGTCAGAAAAAGGACAAAACAGATATTTATTAATAAACGATTTACTTTCGCCAACATTTAATCCTTTCCGAGAAGTGCTTTACAATTATCATTTAAACGGAATTGACTTAATGAATAATGATACAAAGCAAGCAAAAGAGAAAATAATTACAGCTATTAATAGTCTGAAAAACATTCATTTAACAAGACCAAATTCGTTTTTAATGAGAATATTCTTTGATGCAAAAACCGATGAAATAATATCAATTTTTACAGGTGGACCACGAATTCCAGTAACGGATTTATTGAGCACATTAAACAGTATTTCGCCTTTGAATAGTAGTAAATGGCAGGGGATTAATTAATAGTATTTGAGTTATAATTTTGGCATATATACGACACTCATTTTTTACTTTAATTTCTTTAAAATAAAGGCTTTTAATTCAACAGAATTATACGATGGAAAACAAACAAAAAACAATTAAGAAAAACATAAACCACAAACTTTAAAAAATAAATTTTGCTCTCATCCCTTTCCATAAAAAACTTCGCATTGATAGAAAAATTAGACATTAATTTTTCTGACAAATTCTCTATTATTACTGGCGAAACTGGTGCTGGTAAATCAATATTATTAGGTGCTTTGGGATTAATTCAGGGCAAAAGAGCCGATTTGTCTTCGCTAAAAAACAAAGAAGAAAAATGTGTAATAGAAGCCAATTTCAATATATCAAAATACAATTTATTACAATTTTTTGATACCAATGAATTGGAATATCACGACAATACAATTATTCGCAGAGAAATTTTGCCGAATGGAAAATCTCGAGCTTTTATAAACGATAGCCCAGCAAATTTGCAACAATTACAAGACTTGAGCGAATTTTTAATTGATATTCATTCGCAACAACAAACCCGAGAATTGAGCGAAGAAAACTATCAATTTCAAATTATCGATTCGATAGCGAATAATTTTGTTGAAATTGCTAAATATCAGCAACTTTTGAAAGAATATAGAACTTCAAAAAATCTGTTAAATAAACTGATAGATGAACAACAAGCTGCCGCAAAAGAGCAAGATTATAACACATTTTTGCTTGATGAGCTACTAAATGCAAAACTTGTTGCTGGCGAACAAGAGCAATTGGAAACAACATTAGAACAGTTATCAAATATTGAATTGATTAAAGAAAACCTATCAAAAAGTTTGCAAATTGCTAATGAAGAGAATATTGGAGTGAAACAAAATTTGAAAGAAATAAAAAATTCGTTACAAAAAATCAGTCCCTTCTCAACAACTTACAATCAATTTAACGAACGGATAAATAGTATTTTAATAGAGTTTGACGATGTCTTTTCAGAAATCGAACAAAGCTCGGAAGGTTTACTAAACGACCCAGAGCAATTAGAATTAGTCAATCAGAAACTACAAAATATTTATAATTTACAGAAAAAACATAGCGTACAAACTGTTGAAGAGTTGATCAGAATTCAAAATGAATTAGACAATAAAGTGGTTGCCGTTGGCGATTTAGAAATTAGAATCAAAAAAGGAGAGCAAATTGTTGCTAAACAAGAGCAAGATTTGAATGCCATTGCCCATACAATATCTGAAAACAGAAAAATTGCTATTCCAGTTTTGTTCGATAAAATTGTTACAGTTTTGATAGAATTAGGAATGGCAAATACTCGATTTAAAATTGAAATTACGGGCAAAGATCAGTTTTTGCATAACGGAAAAGACGAAATATCTTTTCTGATTTCGGCAAATAAAGGAACTGATTTTGGGTTACTAAAAAAAGTAGCTTCGGGTGGAGAAATGTCTCGAATTATGTTAGCGGTTAAAGCTATTTTGGCACAATATTCTAAACTACCAACCATTATTTTTGATGAAATTGACACAGGGGTTTCAGGCGAAATTGCTAATAAAATGGGCGAAATAATGAAAGAAATGAGCCACAAAATGCAGGTTTTTGCCATTACACATTTGCCCCAAATTGCTGCAAAAGGCAATCAACATTACAAAGTTTTTAAAACCAATGTTAATGAAACTACCATATCCGAAGTTAAACTTCTCAACAAAGAAGAAAGAGTTATAGAAATAGCCGAAATGTTATCGGGCAAAGATATTAGCGAAAGTGCTAGGAATCATGCGATGGCGTTGTTGAATTGAAAAAATAGAACTTAAAAACATTAAAAAATGAAAATAGAACCAAGAATGCGAGGCTTTATCTGCCTAACTGCCCACCCAAAAGGATGTGAGCAAAATGTAAAAAACCAAATTGCATATATCAAAAGTAAAGGACCAATTGATGGAGCAAAAAAAGTATTAGTAATAGGTGCCTCAACAGGTTTTGGGTTGGCCTCACGAATTACAAGTGCTTTTGGAAGTAATGCCTCAACAATAGGCGTGTTTTTTGAAAAACCACCAACGGAAGGCAAAACCGCATCACCAGGTTGGTATAACTCGGCAGCGTTTGAAAATGAAGCTAACAAAGTAGGTTTGTATGCCAAAAGTATCAACGGAGATGCTTTTTCTAACGAAGTAAAACAACAAACGATTGATTTAATAAAAGCAGATTTAGGTCAAGTAGATTTAGTTATTTACAGTTTGGCATCGCCCGTGCGTTTAAATCCAAACGATGGCGTTCTGTACCGTTCGGTTTTAAAACCAATTGGAGGTATTTATAGCAATAAAACTGTCGATTTTCATTCAGGAAAAGTATCCGAAGTATCCATAAACCCTGCCGAAGGCGATGATATTGCCAATACTGTTGCCGTTATGGGTGGAGAAGATTGGGAGATGTGGATGAAAGCCTTGAACGATGCAGGAGTTTTAGCAAACGGAGTAAAAACCGTTGCCTACTCCTATATAGGACCAAGTTTAACAGAAGCCGTTTATAGAAAAGGAACTATTGGCAGAGCCAAAGATCACCTTGAAGCAACCGCATTTAAAATTACCGAAGATTTAAAACAAATTAATGCAAACGCTTTTGTATCCGTAAACAAAGCATTAGTAACCCAAGCCAGTTCTGCAATTCCTGTAATACCTTTATATATATCATTATTATATAAAATTATGAAAACCGAAGGAATTCACGAAGGTTGCATTGAACAAATTCAACGCTTGTATGCCGATAGATTGTATAAAAGCAATGAAATCCCTGTTGATGACAAAGGTAGAATTCGTATTGATGATTGGGAAATGAGAGAAGATGTGCAAGAACAAGTTGCCAAACTTTGGGAACAAGCCACTACCGAAAACTTACCTGAAATAGGAGATTTAAAAGGATACATTACCGATTTTCATAACCTTTTTGGATTTGGTTTTCCCGAAATTGACTATAATACCGATACAGACGAAATCCTTATGATAAACAGTATTTTATAAAAATTAATAAAAAATTAACAAAAAAAAACAATATTATTCATTTAATATTGTTTTTTTTTATATATTTACAACCTAATTTTAACTTAAATATATGATTATGAAAAAAATTACATTATTAATTGCATTTCTATTAACATTTGTTTTTAGTGGACATGCACAATTGTATCAGGTTCCGACATGTACAGGTACATCGTCTTCTAACACCTACGGCCCAATGAATAGCGTTGCTACAGCAAATGCAACTAATATTACAGCGGTTATTTATCCTGCCTCTCAACTTTTAGAAATGACTGGTCAGGTGTTAAATGGAATCTATTTTAATAGACTAACCGCATCTGGAGCTATGGCAGGAACGCCAAACTTCAAAGTTTATTTAAAGGAAACAACCGCAACCGATTTTGGTGCCTCAGCAATTACTTGGGCAACAGAATTGACGGGAGCCACATTGGTTTATGATTCAAATCCAGCAACAAGCACAGGTTCTTCAGCAGGATGGAAGTCATTTCCATTCTCAGCAAACTTTACCTATTCAGGTACTCAAAATTTGGCAGTTTATATGCAATATAGTAATACAACTGCTAGTGCAACTATTGCTTGGGCTTATGAATATACGGCTCCTTGTATTTCTACAACAAATAGTAATACAACAAAATATGCCAACAATACAACAGGAACACCTGCAACGGTTACTACTGCATCAAATTATAAAAGACCACAGATTGGTTTTGACTTTGTAGTTTCTTGTAATGCTCCAACAGCTATAACCTCATCAGCAGTTGGAACAGTAACGGCAGATTTGTCTTGGACAGCACATGCGACTGCCCCAGCCAATGGATATGAATATTACTATTCAACTACAAATACAGCACCTTTACCAACAACAACACCTTCTGGAAGCACGGCTGCTGGAGTAACAACAGCGAGTTTATCATCTTTAACACCTGCAACTACTTATTATGCATGGGTTCGATCAAACTGCGGATCAACAGATAAAAGTTTTTGGAAAGGAGTAACATCTTTTAGAACATTATGTTTGCCAATAACAAGCTTACCATGGACAGAAAAT
>DYPB01000151.1 GCA_020720185.1 Flavobacterium psychrophilum
CTTTGTGCCTTTGTCGCATTGGAGTTGGGTGGTGTGGGTTATTGGGTTGGGCATAGTGGTTTGTTGTTTTTATCTGATTTAATTTTATCCTTACACGATGTAATCGTACACTAGTTTGTTTATTAATCTATTCAACTAGATGCCAAATTTCACTTTTAAATTTCCACGATTCATTTTCTTTTATATATAATTTGCCGTAGTCATCGTATATTGAAGCTGATGAAACTATAGCAGAATCTATTGATTTATTAAATGTTATATTTTCTATTTTATATGGTAGCGTGAAATATTTTGATGAATGATGACTATCTAAAAGAACTCTAGCATTATCTTCATTTATTCCATAGCTGGAAGAGCCAAAACCATATTTTAATTTCCCTAACACCTTTTTCTTGTTTTCGTCGGTTAAAATTAAAGGTTTCAAAAAATTATTATTACAATTAATTCGATTATAAATAAGTGAATCAACAAAAACAAATTTTCCTTTAAGAAGAGAGATGATATTTACGGGTAGATTTTCTGACATAGAAACTTTTATTTTTTCTTGTGTTACAAAATATTTTAATTTTGGAAATCTCTTGACATATATTTCACCATTTTGACATAGTTCATTTTGGACTATTTCTTTTACGGAATTTTCTAATTTTGAAATATAATTTATATCTGAGATTTTTTTTGAATCTTGTTCCCATTTTTTAAAAAATTTATCTATATTAACTTCCTTTGATGCTTTGCAAGAAATGAGTAAAAAGAACAATATTATAAGGAAGATATTTAAGTTTTTCATTTTTTTTTGTAAAGATTTTCTTGCTAGCATTAAGTAACTTGTTTTTGAATTTTTTTAAATGTATTAAGTTCGTTTTTTCATTAGCGAGTAAATTGACTGTTAGAATTTATCCAATCCTGTACTATTTGCCATTGCCAAGAATAGGTACTCTCTTTTGTGTTGGCATAATCCATATAATTTTTGGTTTTAGTTTTTTTAAACCGATGCTTGGATTGAGCATCGAAAGGATGGCGTAAACCCACAGCATGCAATAGCTCATGAATGATATTTTCATTTTCAAATTTACCATTAAAATCTAATACCATGTATGCAACACCTGTACCTGTGGGAGAAAATCCTCCTGTTAAATCAAATCCACTTTCAGGATCATTTTGCGATTTTGCAACCTCGGAAGGTTTAATGCATCTTCTATAGATAAAATATAATGTTAGTGCTGTTGCAGATGCTAAACTCTTCTCTTGAATGGAACCTACAAAAGGATATTTTCTTGTATCATTGATATAATCGTAATTTTCTGTTTCGTTCTTCAATATAATTTTCGACTTTTCAAACACTTCTTTTAAACTTGTTAAATCTGATATATTAGGAATTGTATTCTCAATTACAATATCTATAAGTAACGGATTAAATGATTTTTTCAGAAAACTTTCCAAGTTTTCTTTTTTAATTTTTGCTTTAAGTAAATTATTATCTATGTTGTTTCCTATTAATTCAACAAATCGCCAGTCTAAAGCCAATTTTTTTGGTTGTGGGTGAAAAAAGTTGATTGCTCCAACAGTATTGCCATCCGCTACAAGTTTTATCTGGGTTGGTGTTTGGCTCGTTTTGTTACAAGTTATTTTAACCTCTTTTGCATCTTTGAGATTGGTTGGTTCAAAAGTAAAATCGGTGTTTTCTTCAAACTTTATTTCTTTAAAAAGTTTATAATTACTACGTCTTGTAATATCTAGTTCTAAAGTAATAGTCTGTCCTTTTCGCATGCTTACCCAAACAGGGTAGTACTTTTCGGCATAAACCTCTATCGGTTTATATTCGTTTTCTAGTGCTGAAAAATCACTTGTGCATAATTCTTTAAATTTACTGTCGAATTTATCAAAACCAAAAACGCCATTTCGTATATCGCTTTTATCAGCATCGAAAGATACTATTAAAATTTTATCAATAATTTCTAATGTTTCATTTTGAAAACTGGTATCTTCATTAACTTCTGCTATATAAAATGTTCTATTTGCCATATTTAATTGCTTAAAAATACTCTACATTTTGTTTTTTTATAAATCCTCGAAAAAAAATTGTTCTTTACTCCAAAGTTTTTTCTTTTTCAATAATTTTTCAATATAAAATTTAACTTTTTTAGTTATTTTACCCCTAAAAAAACAAGGGTCGATTTCATTTCCGTCATTGTCGGTATATGTTTTGCATCCCTTTCTCTTAATAACTATTTTTTTTGTATAAGAAGAAATTGTAATAGATTGGATAATACTATCTTTCAAATAATAATCAAATTGAATATCATAAACTTCCAATAATGGAATGCCATTGGTATAAGATTTTTGTGATTTTAATATATTGTTTAAGGTTAAAGTTTCTTTAATTGTTAATCTCTTTTGTTTCAACATAAATATGGTATCTTTAGCTTCATCATTAACAGGGTATTCTAAGCCACTTATTGGGTCTTTAATATACACCATTAATTCCTCTGGAAGTATAGTCGTTTTATCTTGATAATGAACAGTTGAAACAACAATACTATCAACTTTATCCGTGTATAAAATTCGATGATTTTTGAATTGCTGACTAAAAAAAGTCTGTGAAAAAAGTAGAATTAAAAATTTAAAAATATTTGTCATAGTCTAAAGTTTTAATAATTTATCAACGGTTGTTTTATCATATAAACCATAATCTGACTCTCCTATAGTTATGCCTAAATAGGTTTCAAAAAAAGGAACATTCATTTTTGTATCATCAGAAATACGAAAAACTTCTGGAAAACCAAATGAGGCATAAGTAGCTGGTAACGAATACTGTACTTTTATATCGACTGAATATGCTAACCAAGCTGCATAATTTTTTCTATATTTCTTTGCAAATATTCTTTTAATTTGTGATAGTGTAACCATTATTTTCCCATTTGTTAATTGAGAAAAATCACCTGTATCAATATATTTAGAAACACCCTGATAAAAACCACCATTTACATCTGGTATTTTAGTGTCATCAATCATGATAAACTCATCAGTATCTTTTGTAGTTCCGTCTTTTTTATACTTGGAGTTTTGCATTACTCTTTTAATCAAATAATTAAAAGGAGGGTGACTTTGACAGCCCCAAATTTTAAATATTCCATTGGTTGAAAAAGCGTTTTTAAAGTTTGTATAATCGAATATTTTATTTTTTATATCATTTATTCTCATGTCAAGGTCAATCGCATCGTTTTCTGATGAATTTGCAAGAATTGGACCACCAGCATGTGCGTGTGAAAAAATATTTACTTCTTCTAAAGTATTAGGATTTGTCTTGCCTATTTCTTCAATGATTTCATAAATTTTTTTCTTAGTAATGTAATTTGTTTTGCCTAAAAAATCAAAAGCATGTCCCTTACTTGCAGGATAATTACTTTTAGATATTTTATCAAATTCTTCGGTTAAAATAATTTTCCCATCAGTAACTGTTACTATATTACCTTTAAAATCTACAGTAATAAAAGTTAAAACTTCTTTATTTTTATTACTTGCTATAATTTTATTTTTGTAATCATTACAATATTTAATGAATGAGTTTCCTGTATGATAGTCTATACCTGCAACTAAAATATATATTTTCGGTGGATTAATTTGTAGAGTTACATCCTGAAAACTAGTGTCGCCGTTTATCTCTGCTATATAAAAAGTTCTTTCCATAATTTATTCAAATAAAGTACTCCAAATTGATTTTTTTTCTTCTTGTTTAATTGGTGTGCCGTTTTCGTCGCAATCTACCCAAATCCATAAGGCTGTGCCATTCATTGCACCTCCAACAACCGCTATTTGTCCATTTACAATATTGGGTTTTTCTTTTACTTTCTCTATCTCCATAGCTTCTTTCAGTTCTGCAAATCCTTCCTTATCTACTGTGCCTGTAAAAGTAAGTTCTTTTACACCATCTTTTAAATCTTCGCCTTTTTTTTCTTTTACTTTTATTGTTACTGTTTCTCCTTCTTCGTAGTTTCGAGTTCGGACGAGCAAACTTACTTTATCACCTGTGGAAGCTTTTCTTAAATCTTTTTCTACGTTTTCACACATCCATTTAGCATCGATAATTTGCTTTTCTTTGTCATATTTAAACTTTCCTTTTTCGGGAAGTTTGTTCATTTGTGGGGCTTTGTATTCTATTTTGTTTTGGGCGGTTATTAATG
>DYPB01000152.1 GCA_020720185.1 Flavobacterium psychrophilum
TTTAAGGAGTAAAAAAATCGGCACAAGGATTTTCTATTGTGCCGTTTTTTTTTATTAACCATTTAAAAACTGCCAATATTTAGTACTTAAGAGAAGTTCAATTAAACGGCTACTCCAATCAATGTTCCCGATGTACAGTCAGTTATTTTTACTTTTACAAAATCGCCGATATTGTAATTTTCTTTAGGAAAAACAACTGTAATGCTTTGCGAATTGCGTCCTGACCATTGATTTTCGTCTTTTTTTGATATTTTTTCTACCAACACCTCAACAGTTTTGCCTACAAATTCTTGAGTGCGAAAGGCACTATGAATGCGCTGCAAATCTACAATTTCCTGCAATCGACGGAATTTTATATCTTCTGGAATATCGTCTTTAAACTTGCGTCCTGCCATTGTTCCTGGGCGTTCGGAATAGGCATACATATAGCCAAAACTGTATTTAACGGTTTCCATCAAACTCAAAGTGTCTTGATGATCTTGATCGGTTTCGGTAGGAAAACCAGCAATCATATCTTGGGTTACAGCACAGTTTGGAATAATTTTGTGTATCTTTTTTATTAGGTTTATATACTCCTCACGGGTATGTAATCTATTCATTTTTGCTAATATTCTATTGCTGCCAGATTGTACGGGCAAATGAATATGCTTGCAAATATTATCATATTTTGCAATAATATGCAACACTTCTTCGTGCATATCCTGTGGATTTGAGGTCGAAAATCGGATACGCATTTTTGGAAAACCAATGGCTACCATTTCTAATAATTGGTCAAAACTTACTGCCGTTGCTTTTTGCATTTCGGTTGCGGTTGCAAAATCTTTTTTTAGTCCACCACCATACCAAAGGTAGCTATCAACATTTTGTCCTAATAGTGTAATTTCTTTAAATCCTTTGTTGTATAAATCCTTAATTTCTCTCATTATACTTTGTGGTTCACGGCTTCGTTCTCTGCCTCGAGTAAACGGAACTACGCAAAAAGTACACATATTATCGCAACCTCTAGTTATTGATACCAAGGCTGTTATGCCATTACTCATCAATCGAACGGGAGAAATATCACCATAGGTTTCGTCTTTGCTTAAAATTACATTTATAGCATCTTTTCCTTCTTCTACCTCTGCTAATAAATTTGGCAAATCTTTGTAGGCATCTGGCCCTACAACTAAATCGACTATCTTTTCTTGTTCTAAAAATTGTTCTTTCAGCCTTTCAGCCATACAGCCTAAAACGCCCACCTTCATGGTTTTATTAATGCGTTTAACGGCATTGTATTTTTCTAATCTTTTCCGAATAGTTTGTTCGGCTTTATCTCTTATGGAACAGGTATTTACAAGAACAAGATCTGCTTCTTCAAGAATCTGTGTGGTATTATAACCATTTGTTGCTAATATTGAAGCAACTATTTCCGAGTCGGAAAAATTCATTGCACATCCAAAACTTTCTATAAAAACTTTTTTTGAATTTAATGGATTTTTATCTAAAACCAAGGCTTCACCTTGTTTGTTTTCGTCATGGAGTTTGTTCATGGTTTGTTTTAAGCCTCTTTATCATAATCAACAAACATATTGATATAAATATTTCGGGATAATCTAGTTACTAATGGAAATAGAATAGTTAGTGCAACAATTATTGCAATTATTGTAATTGTTGGAGTGGTATGAAATACAAAAAAACAAATTAAGAAAACCATTGCCATAATAGCAACATTTAATCCATAACTAACATACATTGCTCCGTAAAAGAAAGAAGGTTCAATTTGATATTTGAAATTACAATGTCCACAATTTTCGTTCATTTTTAATAAATTAGTAAGATGAAACGGGTTTTTATCGGAATACATACTTTCTTTTTGACATTTTGGACAACTTCCTGTAAAAATACTATATAATTTGGATCCTTTTTTTAACATTTGCAAAAAATTTAATTTTAAGGTTTTTGAAAAATAAAACTGGATGCAAATTTATATAAAATAAAAGTAAATATAATTAAAAATTGTTTCAAATTTTCGCAATTTGTAACTTAAAATCTAAAAAATGTTAAACATACACAACCTGTCAGTTTCTTTTGGAGGAACTTTTTTATTTGAAGAAGTAACTTTTAGAATGGGAGCAGGAGACCGAGTAGGACTTGTTGGAAAAAATGGTGCTGGAAAATCAACAATGTTAAAGATATTAGCTGGTGATTTTAAACCTGATTCTGGTCAAATTGCTACCGAAAAAGAGGTTAGAATTGGTTTTTTGCGTCAAGATATTGATTTTGAGCAAGGCAGAACCGTTTTAGAAGAAGCTTATCAGGCATTTACCGATATTCAAGCTGTAGAACAAAAATTAGAAGATATTAATCATCAATTAGTTACTCGAACTGATTATGAAAGCGATGCGTATTCTCAAATTATTGAAGATTTATCTGATTACACCCATCGTTTTGAACTTTTGGGTGGTTATAATTATATTGGTGATACTGAAAAAATTTTATTAGGATTAGGTTTTAAAAGAGAAGTTTTTAATAATCAAACCGAAACATTTTCAGGAGGTTGGCGTATGCGAATTGAATTAGCAAAATTATTATTGCAAGCTAATGATATTTTGCTGTTGGATGAGCCAACAAATCATTTAGATATTGAAAGTATTATATGGTTAGAGAATTTTTTACGCAATTATGCTGGGGTTGTAGTTATTGTTTCGCACGATAAAATGTTTTTAGATAATGTTACCAATCGAACCATAGAAATTTCATTAGGAAAGGCTTATGATTTTAACAAACCTTACTCTCAGTATTTAGAATTACGACACGAAATTAGAGAAAAACAATTAGCTACACAAAAGAATCAAGCTAAAAAAATTGAAGAAACCGAGAAATTAATTGAGAAATTTAGAGCCAAAGCCAGTAAAGCCTCAATGGCACAATCATTGATAAAAAAGTTAGATAAAGTGGAACGAATTGAGGTTGATGAAGACGATAATTCTGTAATGAATATTTCTTTTCCATTATCAAAAGTACCTGGAAGAGTGGTTGTTGAGGCAGAAAATGTTACTAAAGCTTATGGAGATAAAGTCATTTTGAAAGACATTAATTTGCTGGTAGAACGAGGTAGTAAAATTGCATTTGTAGGGCAAAATGGTCAAGGAAAATCAACTTTTATAAAAGCTATTGTTAATGAATTTGACTATCAAGGGAATATAAAACTAGGTCATAATGTTCAGGTTGGCTATTTTGCACAAAATCAAGCCGAATATTTAGATGGTGAGATTACACTTTTACGAACTATGGAGGATGCCGCAACAGACACCAATCGGAGTAAGGTTCGGGATATGTTGGGGTCATTTTTATTTCGTGGTGATGATGTAGAAAAAAAAGTAAAAGTATTGTCTGGTGGCGAACGAAATCGATTGGCATTGTGCAAGTTACTATTGCAACCTATTAATGTTTTATTGATGGATGAGCCAACGAATCATTTGGATATAAAATCGAAAAATGTATTAAAAGCGGCTTTACAAAAATTTGAAGGAACACTATTATTGGTTTCACACGATAGAGATTTTTTACAAGGAATGTCAAATATTGTTTATGAATTTAAAGACCAAAAAATAAAAGAATATTTGGGCGATATTAACTACTTTTTAGAGCAACGCAACTTAGAAAATATGCGGGAAGTGGAAAAAAAAGATGTCAATAAGCAACAAGATACAAGATACAAGAAGGAAGAAAAAGCAGCCCTTTCATACGAAGATCAAAAGAAAAGCAAATCGTTACAAAATCGTTTAAGTAAAATAGAATCTCAAATTAAGAACTTGGAAATCAATATTCAAGCAAATGATAAAGCATTAGCGTCAAATTATGACAAGCCTATTGAAGATGCTAGTTTTTTTACAGCATACAATAAGAAAAAACAAGATTTAGATAAACTTTTAGAAGAATGGGAGGAGGTTCAAACGGCAATTGAGGGGTATTTATAAAAAAGTCAAAATGTTTTATCATTATGCTTGATTTGAGTTTTTTTTAAAAGTCCGTTAGACGATATAAATTGAAAATTATTTTTATTCAAAAAAAAACAATTATATTTGACCAATAAAACATTAAAAAAGTAGTTTTAAAATATGCGTTTTCTTGTATTTTTTTAAGGTAATTTAAAAAGATTGTAAATTTTAAAATAT
>DYPB01000023.1 GCA_020720185.1 Flavobacterium psychrophilum
ATAAAATTAATTATGGCACGAGAAATAAAATCATACAAAGATGCCGAGGTATTGCCATCTGAAGCAAATAGTTATAAAGATAGATTGCTCAAACTCATTCCGTCCGAGATAATTGCAGCCTATATCACCCTGCAAGGATTGGTAAAAGGGATAAATAATATTCACGAAAAGGAGTTGCTATTCATCATAATAGGGATACTATTTTTAATCACACCTTTCTATCTTTACAAAGTATCGATGGTAACCAAAAAAACACAAATAGCCATTTCTAGTATAGGATTTTTGGTTTGGGTTTTTACCACCAATCCACCAATTGATAAAATTTGGGATATTCCTACGGCATTTTTAGGTTCTCTGACATTTATTATATATACCTTATTCATCCCTATTTTTTATAAAGGATAACAAAAAAAGTTTTGGGTAGTTTTTTTTATGAAAGTGGCTGGTTTTTAATCATACTTGCCAGCCACTGGATTAAAAAATAAAAATCAAAACATAATACTATTAAACAAAATTGAAAAACTTCAAAATAAAATTAACCAAAAATAATAAAAAATGAAACTAAAACTTACCCTTTTATTCTCTTTATTACTAACAACAACCTTTGCTCAAACTAAAATTGTTGGATTAGTAAAAGACACAGACAAAAACCCAATACCAGGGGTTAAAGTAAAAATTATTGGTGATAACGAAAAAGCTTTTACCGATATTCACGGGGCTTTTGAGGTATATACCGATAAAAAATTTCCAATAACATTAGACATTTCTTGTACAGGATACAACTTTGAGAAGCTTGTTGTAGAATCAGAAAAACAAGAAATAACAGTAACACTAACTGCCGAGGATCCTCGACTGAATGAAATTGTAGTAGCAGCCTCTAGAAATCCCGAGAAGATAAAAGAATCGCCAGTAACCATCGAACGATTATCCATAAAAGATATTAGAAAAATGCCTGCCATAAATTTTTATGACGGTATAGAAAACATAAAAGAAGTACAAATGAATAGCAGTAGTTTGGGCTTCAAATCCATAAACACCAGAGGTTTTGCCAATGCTGGAAACCTCCGTTTTCTGCAACTCGTAGATGGAGTTGATAACTCATCGGTTTCTTTAAACTTTGTTTTTGCAAACATTCTTGGTGTATCCGAAATTGATATTCAAAATGTAGAGTTGCTGCCTGGCCCATCATCAGCCTTGTATGGGGCAAATGCTTTTAACGGAATATTGTTTATGAACAGTCAAAACCCATTTTTATTGCAAGGAATTACTGCCTATTTAAAATACGGCAGCACCAATCAGGTAGCTGCCGGAAACAATGTTTATTATGATTATGGAATTAGAGTTGCCAAAGCGTTTAGCAAACATTTTGCTGCCAAAACTAATTTTACATTTATGAAAGGAACAGAATGGTATGCAACAAATTATGGAGATGTAAAAGATCCATCATTAACTCGTACTGATAAAAACTATGATGGTGTAAATGTTTATGGCGATGAGGTTAGCACCGATATTTATGCCGTTGGGCGTAAAATTACTGCTGCTAATCCTGCATTTGCAACGCTTTTGCCAACATTAGCAAATCAAGGAAATGTTTCCAGAACAGGATACAACGAAGTAGATTTGACCGATAATATTGCTATAAATGCCAAGATGGATTTTTCTTTACATTTTAAACCATGGGCAAATGATGTAGAAATTATTTGGCAATCAAAATTTGGATTAGGAAATGCCGTTTATCAAGGATCTAATCGATATAATTTGAATAATTTTTTTATGCAACAACATCTTTTAGAGGTAAGGGGCAAAAACTTTTTTGTTCGAGGTCATCACAACAGCGAAGATGCAGTATCCTCCTATGATATGAAATTTGCAGGAATAAATATCAATAGAGACTGGAAAACAGATAGTCAATGGTTTACCGATTATGCCGTTCGGTATGCACAAGGATTTGCAGGATTGTTAGGAAGTGCCTATCAAGGAAACGAATCAGCATCACAAGCAAATGCCAGAGCCTATGCCGATACCGGAAGATTAATTCCAGGAACAACCGCTTTTGAAACCGCTTTTAAGAAAATTATTGGAGAGCCAAATGTTCAGAAAGGTGCAAAATTGGTAGATAATTGTAGTGTTAATCATCTTGATGCAAACTATAATTTAAAAGATTTAGTTTCATTTGCCGAAATCCAAATAGGAGGATCGTTTATAAAACATAATTTAGACTCAAAAGGAAGAATATACACCGATACCAATGGACCTATTATTTATAGCGAACAAGGGTTTTATGGGCAAGCACAAAAGAAAATGATAGACGATAAATTAAAAATAACTGCCTCTATCAGATATGATAAATCAGATAATTATCAAGGCAATTATTCTCCAAGATTTTCGGCTGTTTATGCCGCTGGCGACAAACAAAACCACATTTTTAGAGCCTCTATGCAAACTGGTTTCCGTAATCCATCAACCCAGGAACAATATATTGGAATAAATGTAGGAAGTGCAATTTTATTAGGAACATCGTCAGATAATATGGATAGATATTCCGAAACACTACCTATTTCGGTTGCAGGACAACCATTTGCAGGAGCCACAAGTGTTTCTATCAATGGAAATAATGCTATCAATAATTCTTATACCGCATCATCAGCCGCCGCTTTTGGAACCTCGGTAACAGCAGCAGCCCCAACAAATGCCACACAATTGGCGGCAGCTATAAATAGTTCGTCATCGTTATTAACCAAATCTACAGCAAATTTAGTAGTGCCAGAGGTTGTAAAATCTTTTGATATTGGTTACAGAACAAAAACACAAGGAATTGTATTGGATGTTAACGGATATTTTAATATTTATAACAATTTTATTGGAAGCAAATATGTAGTTACCCCACTTTATGGGATTGCAACAGATGGAGGCAATTTTGCACCATCAACCCCAGCATTTCAATCGGCAATGGCTTTAATAAACGATGATAAACGAGTTTTTGGAATTTATACCAATACCAATATCGAAATACAATCGTATGGAGCGGGAGTTGGATTATCAAAAAAATTAACTTCAAATTACGAGTTTGGTCTAAACTATAATTTTGCAGATTTTGATTTTAACCAATCACAAGACCCCACATTTGCAGCAGGATTCAACACCCCAAAACACCGAGTAAAAGCCTCGTTATTAGGCGAAAAAGTTTTAGCTAATTTTGGTTTTAATATCAATTATCGTTGGGCAGACAGCTACTTATACGAATCTAATTTTGCAAACGGAATGATTGCTGCAACATCAGTAATTGATGCTCAAATAAACTATAATTTTACTAAAATAAAATCGACCCTAAAAATTGGTGGCACAAACCTTGGTGGCAAAGAATATTTTACCGTTTATGGAGCAGGAGGAATTGGACAACAATATTATGTAAATTGGACTATTAACCCTTAAGAATCAAAACAAGGCTTATTCAAATATGGATAAGCCTTGTTTTTAGGAAAATAAACAATAATAAAAATGCAACTAAAAGCGGTTCATCAATGGTTTGAACTCGAATTAAAAATTTTAAAACAAAAATCTATAGATTTTAAAAATAAAATTTTATCTTTGGTAAGAATAAAACAAGGAATAAAACAATATTTTTTTAAATTTTATCAAATATACATTTACCAAAAAAAATAAAAATTCTTAACTATGACAGAGATTTTAATAACAACAAGCACCTCGTTAGAGGGTTACAAAGTAATACAACATTTAGGATTGGTTCGTGGTATAACGGTTCGCTCTCGAAGTGTTTTAGGTAATGTGGCGGGTAGTTTTATGACCATTTTTGGTGGAAAAAGTACAATATACACCGAATTATGCGAAACGGCTCGTGAGGAAGCCTATCAATTAATGTTGCAACACGGAAAAGATATGGGGGCAAACGCCATAATCAATATGAGATACGATGCTAACGAGGTTATGCAAGGATTGACCGAAGTTTTAGCCTATGGAACAGCAGTAATTGTAGAGAAAATTTAAGTTTTCTCTACAATTAACCCAAATTACTTATTCATCAAAGTTTCAATTTCTTCGATTTCGATAGGAATGTTTCTCATTAAATTGTAAGGTTCTCCTTTTTCCATAACAATTACATTGTCTTCTAATCGAATGCCCAAACCTTCTTTTGGAATATAAATACCTGGTTCGACGGTAAATACCATATTGGCTTTCATCGGTTCGTGTAACAATCCATAATCATGAGTATCAAGTCCTAAATGATGAGAGGTTCCGTGCATAAAATATTTTTTGTATGCTGGCCATTCTGGATTTTCATTCTGCACATCGGCTTTATCTATCAACCCTAAACCAAGAAGTTCTGCGGTCATTATTCTACCTACTTCTTCTTGATATTGTTTCCAAAGAACGCCAGGTTGTAGCATTTTTGTGGCTTCGTTTTTAACATTCAAAACGGCTTTATAAACTTGTTTTTGTCTGTCTGTAAATCGTCCAGAAACAGGAATCATTCGAGTCATATCGCTGCTATAATTAGCGTATTCGGCACCAACATCTAACAAAATCATTTCGCCAGCTTTACACTGCATATTGTTTTCTATATAATGCAAAATATTGGTGTTTTTTCCAGAAGCAATTATTGGTGTATAAGCAAAACCTTTTGAACGATTTCTTAAAAATTCGTGAGCCAATTCAGCTTCAATTTCAAATTCCATTACACTTGGTTTTACAAAAGAAAGCAATCTTCTAAATCCTTTTTCAGTAATATCACAAGCGGTTTGTAGCAAATCAATTTCTTCACTTTCTTTTATTGATCGGATTCGTTGCATAATGGGATTGCTTTTTGCCACTTGATGTGCAGGATATTGTGCTTTCCACCATTTTACAAAACGAGCTTCTCGGGTTTCAGTTTCAATAGTTGCTCTATAATGTTCATTGGTATTTATGTAGATTATATCTGCATAGGCCATAATTTGTTGCAAGGTTTTATAAAAATCTTGTAGCCAAATAACATTTTTAATTCCAGTAATATCTGTTGCTTGTTCTTTGGTTAGTTTTTCACCTTCCCAGATGGCAATTTTCTCGTTGGTTTCTCTCAAAAATAAAATTTCTTTCAAATGATCGTAAGGAGCATCTGGAAACAGCAACAAGATACTTTCTTCTTGATCAACACCTGATAGATAAAGAATATCTCGATGTTGTGCAAATGGCAAAGTCGAATCTGCCGAGATTGGATAAATATCGTTTGAATTAAAAATAGCAACCGCATTTGGTTTCATTTCGGTAGTAAATTTTGCTCGATTTTTAATGTATAAATGTTTGTCTATTTGATGATATTTCATAATAATATATTTTTTTTTTAATTTAATTTGTAATGTCTAACGAACTGGCATCGCCTTTGCCAATAACTCTGTCGTTTCGTTGCCCATTTTCTCTATAATAAACCAAAATAGTGTAATTGTTTTCAGTTTGATAAAAATTGCCGTCAATATTATTTTCATAATCAATCTTTCCGTTTTTATCAGTAACTATGTATTGATAATTGCTAAACCCTTGTTTAATCATTAAGGCTTTTTCATAAACTCCTTTTGTAGCATTAAATTCCATCTTGTTTTCTGTATTTATCGCAAAGTTATTAAACATTCCGTTAATATAAATCTCTTTTTGCTCTAATTTTTTTGGAGTATATAAGGTAAAAAATACCCAAGAATAATCGGATTCAACAGCATTGTTTTCTGCATTTAATCGTCGGATGACAAAATTACCATTAATATCTGGATAAAAGGTATATTGATTAAAGGATCTATCCTTATTAAGATATAAATGAGAATTGTAAACACCTTGATTTGAATCTACATAAGAAATGTAATTTGCAGGAACTCGAATATCTTTATTGTCAAAATACAAATATTCATTACCTGCCCAAAATTGAGTTTCAGAATCATATTTATAAATTAAATCATTCGCAATCGTATATTGTGGTTTGATGTTTTTAATCGGATTAGACAACTGTCCGTTTTGGATTAATAAAACTTGAACATTTTTTAGTGGGTCTTGAAAAGTAATATTAGTTGATTTTATAGAAAAATCAAGATTATGTTTTGTTAACAAATCTTCACTTTTTCTGCCACGCCGAACCTGAATAGGTACTGTTGTAAGATTTTCGTACAAAATAAATTTTCGAGAAAATACAATTTCTTTGTCTTCATTCAAAATTTTTAACAAATAATTTCCGCTAACTTTGCATTGTGTGAATTGATTTGGAAGTTGCAATTTATAATGCGAATAAAGTTGCAAAGTGTTAAATGAATTAGAATAATCTGTAATTCTCTGATCATCAAAACCTTGTAGGTATTCATTTTTCGATAATTCAGAAGGTTTCCAGTTATAATCACACAAAGAAATTGTATAATAATAATTAGCTTCGTTGCCAAATAAATCGTCAAATTCAAACTGAAATACATCTCCTAATTGAAAGATTGGCATAACATTTTGATTGTTCTGTACAAACGAAACGGTTTTTATATTATAAGGTGGAGTTATTTCCGTCTCTTGTGCATTACAAAAAAAGGAGAGAAAAAGTAGAAAATTATTAAAAAAAAGAAACTTCATTAGAAAATATTTTGTTGTAAAAGTATAAAAAATAAACCTTTGAACATTATAATATAAAAATTATAGTTGGTATAAATCTTATTTTTTTTGCATCAATTTTACTTTATCTCCGTTTTGTAATTCTTTTGTTACGGTAGTATAAGGACCTGTTATAATTTCGTCTCCTGATTTTAAACCTTCTGTAACTTCGATATTTGTGGCGTCTTGAATACCAGTTTTTATAATTCTAATTTTCGCTTTATTAGCAACTCTTACAAATACACATTCTAATTTTTTATCGTTTTTAGGTTTTAATTTCTCTTCTCCTTCATCTTTAATGTCAGTAATTTTAACTGCTGCGGTATCGCTTTTTATAACTACTGCACTTATTGGAACACCTATGACCTTAGATTTTGTTTTGGTAATAATATCAACTGTTGCGGTCATTCCTGGTCTAAATAGCGAATAATTAGTTGGTTTTCCTGCTACTAAATCTGCATAAGATTCTTTTAAGATTCTAACTTTAACTTTAAAATTTGTAACTTGGTCAGCACTGGTTGTGGCATTTGCTGCGTTAGAAATACTGGTAACTTCTCCTTTAAATTCTTTTTTCAAATAAGCATCAACCTGTACTTTTGCCATATTACCTATGTTGATTTTTACAATATCATTTTCATTTACATCAACCTCAACTTCCATATTACTCAAATTAGCCACATTCATCATAGTTGTTCCTGCCATTTGTTGTGTACCTAAAACCCTCTCACCAAGTTCAACGGTTAGTCCTGAAATTGTTCCATCTGCAGGAGCAAAAATTGAAGTTCGTCCTAATTGGTCTTTGGCTTCCATAACTGTTGCCGAGGCACTTTGTACTTGATAATAAGCACTTTCTTTAGCTGCTTTTGCAACTTCAAAACTAGCAATTGCTTTGTCCCAATCTGATTTTGAAATTATACCTTTATCGAACAACAATTTACTTCGTTCGTAACTCGCTGCTGCTTCTTTAAATTGTGCATCGGCTTGATTTTTTCCTGCTTTTGAACTTGACAATCCTGCTACGGTTCGGTTTAGTCCTGAGGTGTATAAATCGGGATTTATTTTTACTAACAAATCGCCTTTTTTTACAATTTGACCTTCTTTTACGGGCAATGCAATAATTTCTCCTGATACCATTGACGATATTTTTACCTGAATTTCTGGTTGTATTTTTCCTGTTGCCGATACTGTTTCAATAACGGTTGTTTCAATGGCTTTAACAGTTTCAATTTCAATACTGTTATCGTCATTACCTATTATTCCTGATTTTTTTAAGACTATCAATAAAGTTATTAGTCCAATAATTGTTCCTAATAATATGTAAATTGTTTTTTTTGACATTGCTTTTTTGTTTAAATGTTATAAAGTTTGAATCTTATTAAAGTTTGCCGAAAATCTTAATTCCAAAATACAATTCGACAATTTTTAGTTTAAAAATATAATCGTATTTAGTACGCAAAACTTCTGATTCTGCGTTTGAAAACAGTGTTTGTGATTGATTAAAATCGAATGAGTTCATTAATCCAACGGCATATTTTTCTTTAGCATAATTAAAAGCTTCTTTTCTGGCTGCCAACGATATTTCTGCGGCTTCATAAGCATTTTTTGCACCTTTGGCATTGGTAAAAGCTGTAAAAACATTTCGTTCTAAATCAATTTCGGCTTGTTGCATAGCAATTTCTGTTCGAGCTTTATTAACTTTGCTTCGAGCTACATTATTTTTTACTGAAAACCCATTAAAAATTGGTATTTGCAACTGTAATCCAAAAGAATGTCCTTTATAATCATTAAACTGATCAAAAACAGGTGCTGCATTTCCTAAAACTGGAGTATAGTTGGGTTGTAAAACACTATAATTTGTACCGCCAATATTTACAAAATTATTGGTTGCCAAAAACGGATTTGTAGCATTCGGTTCAAATCCAGTAATTCTATCGTTATAAATGGCTCGTGTGTTAAAACTATAGGAGGCTTTCAGGATAGGCTGATAAGCTGCTGTGGCACTTTTTATATCTTTATCGGCAATATCTAAATTGGTTTTAGCAATTTTAATTTCATATCTTTCTTGTTTGGCTTTTTCTACTATTTTTGATGGATTTTGGTCTAAAATTGAACTGTTTAGATTGTCGTTTGTGGTATCTAAAACATCAAAATTCTGAAAATCTTTTAATTGTAAAAGTTGTGCCAAACTCATTTTAGAGAGTAACAAAGCATTTTCTGCAAGCACTACTTGTTGTTTATTGTTAGCAACAGTAGCTTTAATATCTAATAAATCACCTCGAGGTACAGCACCAGCGTTTACAAGTTCTGTCGAACGATTGAGTTGTTTCTCATTAGTTAATAATTGGGTTTGTTGCACTTTTAAATTCTCTTTGTTAAAAATAATTTGCAAAAAAGCATTAGCAATATTTAATCCAATATCGTCTTTCATTTTTGATATCTGATATTGTGAGGCTATTATTGATAAATTTGCTCGACGCAATTTATTTTGATTAGCAAGACCATTATAAATTATGATTTCAGAACCTAATCCTACCGATGTGTTTTGGGTCGTTTGAATTTCATAGTTTCCAGTTGTTATATTTTGGTTCAAACCATTATTCCATGAATGTCCGATTTGTCCGTTTAATGAAGGTAGGAAATTTCCAACTGCTCCTTTTTTGTCAATTTGAGCCGAAATCGAATCTAATTTTGATAATTTTATCGAAATATTATTTTTATAAGCATAATTTATACATTCTTCCAGCGTCCATTTGTTGGTTTGAGAAAAGGAATTTGTTGCAATAAAAAGTACAATAATGAAGATTTTTTTAGACATATTTATATTGTTTTTATAAAAAAATAAAAGTCCGAAATTTATAAAAGCAAATTTATAGAAAATAGCTAAATAATTTCTTGCTTTTGAATTAGACTTTAAAAAATGCTTTTTGTTACAGTTTTATTTGTGGTTTTTTATTTGTAAAATTTTATGAATATGGTTAATAACAGCTTTCTACTATTTCTCTAACTTTTTTAACCCAAATTACGCATTAGACTTCGTTATGAAAACTCAAAATGCAATAAAAATAAGTGCTCACGGACTATTTTTGAAGAAAGAATACTTTTGTATTTTGAATTTAAAAATAGGAGTAAGTGCTTATTTTTGAAGTAGTTTGAAATAGATTTCTAATGCGTAATTTGGGTTTAAGAGTAATGTTTTGTCTTTCTCCGAGTTAATGTTTATAAAAAAAACAGCTGTCATAGCTGTTTTATAGTAATTAAAGAGCTTGTTCTAAATCGAAGATTAAATCCTCAACATCCTCAATACCAACGGATAGACGGACTAAATCATCGGTAATTCCTACTTCTTTTCTTTTATCCTCGGGAATGGATGCGTGTGTCATTAAAGCTGGATGGTTTGCTAAAGATTCTACTCCTCCGAGAGATTCTGCTAATGTAAAGAGTTTTAAGTTTTCTAAAAATTTTATGGCATCTTGTTTGGCTCCTGTTTTAAATGTAAATGATACCATTCCGCCAAAACCAATCATTTGTTTTTTGGCAATTTCATGGTTGGGATGTGTGGGTAGACCTGGATAATAAACGGCAGCTACTTTTGGGTGATTGTTTAAATAATTTGCAACTTTTTCTCCATTTTCGCAATGTCTTTGAACCCGTAAATGTAAGGTTTTTATTCCTCTTAAGACTAAAAAACTATCCATTGGCCCTAATGTTGCTCCTGTTGCAAATTGCTGAAAATGAAGTTGTTCTCCTAATTTTTCGTCCTTTACAATTAGTGCTCCTGCAATTACATCGGAATGACCTCCAAGGTATTTTGTGGCAGAGTGCATTACAATATCGGCTCCTAAATCTAATGGTTTCTGAAGATATGGTGTTGCAAAGGTATTATCAACTGCAAAAAGGATGTTATTGGCTTTGGTAATTGTTGCAATAGCTTGAATATCTGCTAATTTCATTAATGGGTTTGTTGGTGTTTCTACCCAAACTAATTTGGTTTTTTTGTTTATTAATGATTGGAATTTCTCCAAATTATTCATATCTACAAAATGAAAAGTGATTCCAGAATCTTTATAAATTCGGGTAAACATTCTATAAGTTCCTCCATATAAATCGTCCATCGCTATAATTTCATCACCTGCTTTGAATGATCGTAAGAGACAATCTGTTGCGGCAAGTCCTGATGAGAAAGCTAATCCACGAGTGCCGTTTTCTATACTTGCCAATGCGTTTTCTAGTGCTGTTCGGGTTGGATTTGCGGCTCTACTATATTCATAATCAGGGTTTAATGGTTTTCCTGGACTGGTTTGATAAAAGGTAGAGGTTTGATAAACTGGTGGCATTACTGCACCTGTGCTTGGGTCGTGATGTTGCCCACCGTGTATGGTTTTTGTGTTAAATTTCATCTATTAATAAAGTTTAATTTGCTTTGTTATTGTTTTTTAACTCTTCTAATCGTTTATTTTTTTATAAAGTTTTAATGGTTTGATTTTTTATTTGGCAAATATAAAGATATTTTTTGTAATGTATTTTTCAATGTCTTCAAAACTATAATTTAATGTATTTACAATTTTTTGATTGTCGTACAAATCTTTTTGATGTAATGATTTAGCCATAAGTTTTGATAATTTTCGTTTCTGCATAAAAAAAGTTGTAAAAATCCAATCAACTTTATAGGCAATTGTTGTAGCTAATTTTGTGGCTTCAACATTTGGTTTTTTCACCTTAAAAGCTGTTGCTATTTTAAAAACAAGGTCTTTATAACTCCAATTTTGAGCGACTAATATATATTTTTCAGACTCAATATTGCTTTTCATTAGTTGTGGTAAAATCAGAATTACATCGGTTATTGTAATAAAACCAGTACTGCCATTGGTGTAAAATTTTAGACCGTTTTTTACTTTTTCAAAAATTTCTCCACTGCCATTTTTCCAAAAAGGAGGAGCAATAATAACCCCAGGATTTACAATTATTGTTGATAATCCTTCTTGTTGTGCACGCCAAACTTCCATTTCTGCACCATATTTTGAAATGGCATAATCAGAATGGTCTTTTTCAGGATTCCAATCAGTTTCTTCGTTAATTTTTTGATGGTTTATAGGGTCACCCAAAGCTGCTATCGAACTAATAAAACAAAGTTTACTTACTTTTTTTGATAAGCAAAAATTAACAATATTTGCTGTTCCTTCTATATTTGTTTTTCGAAGTTGCTCCTCATCATTGGGATCAAAAGATATTAAACCCGCACAATGATATACATATTGGATGTTTTGAAAAGCATTTTCTAACGATGTAATATTAAGAATGTCGGCTTCAATCCAATCAATTGTATCAAAAAGATGTGATTTATTGTAATATTCAAAAACTTGTTTGGTTTTTTCTATGTTTTTCAACTCACGGTAAATACCCCGAACGGCAGTTTTGCTTTCGAGTAAATGAATAGCCAAATGTGAACCTACTAATCCTGTTATCCCTGTTATTAAAGTCATTTCTTTAATCTTTCAAAAATTCTTTCACTAAATGATACGCTTCGTTTTTTGCAATATCTAAATCATAATTTTTGATAATTTTATCAAATTGCGGTGCTGTTGCCAGTTCAACCGATGCTTTTGCAATTCGCATATTTATTTTATCATCTGTTTCTGTCGAGCGTTTTTTGAGTCTAATTTTCAGTTCGTCAATGCTGGGTGGTTTTACAAAAACCGCTAAAGTTTCGGTAGGAAATTTAGATTTTATTCGCAAACCACCAACCACATCAATATCAAAAATTACATTCTTGCCCATTGCCCAAATTCGTTCCACTTCGGTTTTTAAAGTACCATAAAAATTATCTCTATAAACCTCTTCCCATTCTAAAAAATCTCCGGCTTTTATATGATTTTTAAAATCTCTCAAGGATATAAAATAATAGTCCTTTCCATCTATTTCCTCTTTTCTTGGTTCTCGTGAAGTAACTGATATTGAAAATTCTATATTCAGATCTTTTTGTGCTAATAAATGCCTTACAATGGTTGTTTTTCCAGAACCAGATGGTGCAGAGAATACTAATAATTTTCCTTTCATTTTCTTATTTTGATAATATAACTATTTGATTTTGTAATGTTTTTTTAAGCAAATGCAACTTTCTACTTCGTTCAAACTGACCAACGAGCAGAGGGTTTTATTGGTATAATTATACAAATTTTATGTCAGTTGCATAATTACAAATATAATCAAAAAAAATCACCAACAATAAATATTAACAAAAACTATAAAAATTACATTTATACCTACGAATGTAACTAATTTGATTTTAAAAAGAATAAAATTAGGTAAGTAGTTTGGATTTTTTTAGAAACTTAATTCTTAACTTAAAAATTTGTTTATATTTGTAAAAGTTAAGTGTTTAAAATTCCTAAAAATCAAAACTATTAACAGAAATTGAAAATAGAAATAAAAAAATGACAAAAATTGCTTTAATAACAGGTGCAACTTCAGGAATAGGAAAGGCTGTTGCGATTAAATTAGCTGAAAATGGATACAATTTAATATTGTGTGGACGCCGTTTAGAAAAACTAGAAGAATTGAAAAACTTACTATCAAAAACGGTTAAAATTCATAACTTGATATTTGATGTCCGAAATAGAAAAGAAGTAGAAGTTCAAATTAACTCCTTACCAAAGGAATGGAAAGATATTGATGTTCTAATAAATAGTGCTGGTAATGCTCACGGAAGTTCCCCTATCTATAATGGTGATATTGATGATTGGGATGCAATGATTGATGGAAATGTAAAAGGGTTATTGTATGTTTCTAGAGCAATAATTCCGCAAATGGTTGAAAGAAAAAAAGGACATATCATTAATTTAAGTTCCGTAGCTGGAAAACAAACCTATGCAAATGGTACTGTTTATTGTGCTTCCAAAAAAGCTGTAGAAGCAATAAGCGAAGGAATGAGGCTTGATTTAACAGAAAATGGAATTAAGATAACCAACATTGCTCCTGGTGCAGTTGCCACAGAATTTTCGGAAGTTAGATTTAAAGGAGATAAAGAAAAAGCTCAAAAAGTTTATGAAGGTTATGAACCATTATTAGCAGAAGATTTAGCAGATTTAATATTTTATGCAATAAATGTTCCAGAAAGAGTAACTATTGCCGATGTTGTAATATATTCTAAATCGCAATCAGCACCAACAACAATTTATAAAAAATAAACAACCCTAACAAGTGTACTTACTACACAACTTATATAAAATTCAATAAACTTGATCTGGTTTTGAGAATTATAAATAATTTATTCTCGCCAACGAAATACAATTTTTAAACCAAATCTGCCAATTCTGTGCCTACAATGCTGCCAATAGCAACACCCATTCCTCCAAGTCGTACCCCACAATAAATATGTTCAGATAATTGACTAATTATAGGTTTTTTGCTATCGCCCAATCCCATAATACCACTCCAACGATGGGCTATTGTTACTTTTTTATTTGGCAAAATTACTTCGTGTAGCAGTTGCTCTAATTTTTTTTGAATCAGTTCAGTTTCTCCAAATTCTGTAGTTGTTTCTCTTTCAAAATCAAGATTTCGACCGCCTCCGAGTAAAATTCTATTTTCAAAATTCCGAAAATAATAATAACCCTCATCAATATGAAATGTTCCTTTAATAGTCAAATTATCAATAGGTTCGGTAATGATAACTTGTGCCCGAGCTGGTTTTACTTCTCGATTTGTTATTTTTTCGGCAAAACCATTAGTTGCAAATAACAGTTTTTTAGTATCAAAACTAAAATCGTCTAATACTACTTGGACTTTATCTTTACTTTCAATAAAATCAGTAACCGTTTGTTGGTTCAAAATTAAAATATTTTTTGATACTACTATTCTTAGTAGATTTTGCACCATATTTCCAGTGTCTATTTGAGCCTCAAAAGGATTAAAAATTAAATGTTTTTGAGTTTTTTGAAATCCAAATTTGTCTAATTCTTTTATAAATACATCGGTTTTAAAAAGTGGTTTTAGCAATTCGTTTATTAATGGTATATTTTTTAAACATTTTTCATAATCATTATTGTTGTTTAAAAAAACTTCGTAACCACCATAAGGTTTGTAATCTAAAACGCTATCGCCCAGCCGTTTTCGTAAAATTTGCAAGCCTTCGTATCTTTTTTGGATCAGATTAAAAACATCCTGTTCGGAATGTGATTTTAAATCGTCTAAAATTTCGGAAATACTTCCAAAACAAGCGAAACCTGCATTTTTTGTACTCGCACCTTGTGGCAAAATACCTTTTTCTATAATTAATATTTTACTTTCTGGAAATTTTTCTCTTAATCGTAACGAAGTATGAAGTCCAACAATTCCGCTACCTACAATAGTATAATCTACATCGGTAAACCAATTTTTTATTTCCCAATAACTAAAATTCATTTCTTTGTTTTTTAATAATATATCTCTTTTAAACTACATTTAAAATTTGCCAAAACTACATCGTTTTCGCAAATAAAATATCATATTTTGTGTATTTATTGTATCTTTTATCATTCAAAAGCAGTATTTTTACACGCTGTTTTTAATGTAAACTATGAATTATAAATTACTAATAGACGATTTTGACGAAATTAACTATTCTCTAATTGCCATACACACCGCATTAGAAGATTATCGATTAGCTTATTTTATTAATAAATATTTATCAATAAATTTAAGTAAAAGTAAAGATGAAATTCTGATAAATACAGAAGATGGCGAAACTTTTTTTACAAGATTCGATTTCGAAGACTTTAAAAATGGTGTTTTGTGGAGTTTAATTCAGAACGAAAATGAGATTATTATCAAAAAAGATGCTGATTTTGGCATATTTGCCAATATTGTTCAGGAAATTCCCAAAAAAGTTCATCTATTGCCTGATTTTAAGAAAGTAAACTATCTTCTTAAAATTAACAATGCAGAAATTTATATCGACCTATTGAAAACAACAGAGATTTTAAACACAATAGATAGAATATCAACTGTTTATATTGTAGATTTGAATAAAATAAAGAATAAAAATAATTTAATTTTTTAATAAAATGCCTACTAGAAAAAAAACTAAAATAGTTGCTACACTTGGACCTGCATGCAGTTCTAAAGAAATCATAAAAGAAATGATTGACGCAGGAGTAAATGTATTTAGAATCAATTTTTCGCATGCTGATTATGCCGATGTGAAAGAAAAGATAGACATTATTCGAGAATTGAACGAGGAATTTAGCTACACCACCGCAATACTTGCAGATTTACAAGGGCCAAAATTGCGTGTAGGTATTATGAAGGAGGCAGTAGTAGTAAATCCAGGTGATATTATTACTTTTCAAACCGCCGAAGATATTACTGGAACTGCTGAAAGGGTTTATATGAACTATAAAGAGTTTCCTAAAGATGTAAATCCAGGTGAAAAAATATTGCTTGACGACGGAAAATTAATCTTTGAAGCATTAGAAACCAATAGAAAAGACGAAGTAGTTTGTAGGGTTTTGCAAGGAGGATCTCTAAAATCTAAAAAAGGAGTAAACCTGCCGAATACGAAAATATCATTACCAGCATTAACTGCTAAGGATATTGCCGATGCTATTTTTGCTATTGAACAAAAAGTGGATTGGTTAGCACTATCATTTGTAAGAACACCACGGGATTTACAAGATTTAAAAGAACTTATCGACAAACATTCAGAACATAAAATTCCGATAATTGCAAAAATTGAAATGCCAGAAGCGTTAGTAAATATTGATAAAATTATTGCTTATTGTGATGGACTGATGGTTGCTCGTGGTGATCTTGGGGTAGAATTACCAGCACATGAAGTTCCATTAGTACAAAAAGAGCTCATTAGGAGAGCAAAAACTGCCAGAATACCAGTAATTGTTGCCACTCAAATGATGGAAACAATGATTACAAGCCTTACACCAACCCGAGCTGAAGTAAACGATGTTGCTAACTCTGTTATGGATGGTGCTGATGCTGTAATGTTATCAGGAGAAACATCAGTAGGGCAATATCCTGTTGCTGTTATTGAGCAAATGACCCGAATTATTGAAGCTGTTGAAGATTCACCGTTAATTAATGTACCACAAAATACACCACAAATTAAAACCAATCGATTTATAACCAAAACAATATGCCAACACGCAGCATCAATGGCAAATGATATTAATGCGAAAGCTATTTGTACCCTAACAAATAGTGGCTATACAGGTTTTCAAATATCGGCTTGGAGACCATCGGCACATATTTTAGTATTTACTTCAAACAAAAGAATTTTAACACAGCTTAATTTATTATGGGGTGTAAAATCTTTCTTTTATGATAAAACAGAAAGTACTGATCAAACCGTTATTGATATTAATAATATAGCAAAAGAAAAAGGGTATGTTACACAAGGCGATTTTTTAATAAACCTTGCGGCAATGCCAGTTATAGATAAGGGAATGGTAAATACTTTAAGGGTTTCGGCAATAGAATAAACTTATAAAACACCATTATTTCTTATAAAAATTGTTATGCGATATATACTCCCAAACATTTTGAGGTAATAATGGCATAACATTTTTTTTGTTTTTAATATTTTCTCGAATGAATGTTGATGAGATTTCAACAATTGGTGCTTCAATTAGATAAATGCCCTTAACTGCATCTTCTGCCAATGGCGGAACAAAGTTTTCCGTTTCGGTTGAAACTCGAGGATAAACAAAAATAGTGTGATTTCTTAAAATATTTTCATAATTTTTCCATTTATGTAATGATTGTAAATTGTCTTCACCCATTATTAATGCAAATTCATAAGTAGGATATTTATCTTGCAGATGTGCCAAAGTATTTACCGTATAGCTTGGTTGTGGCAATTTAAATTCAAAATCAGAGGCTTTAATTTTTGGATAATTTTCAACCGCTAGATGTACCATTTCAAGTCGTTGGTGATCATTTAGCAAACTATCTTTTTTTTTCAGCGGGTTGTGCGGCGTTACCATCATCCAAATTTGGTCAAGAACACTATATTCCGCAAGATGATTTGCAATAATTAAATGTCCAATATGAATTGGGTTGAAACTTCCAAAATACAATCCTATCTTCATGTTTTTTAAATTAAAAAATTAATTTTTATCCGAATAAAAAGCCACAATTTTTCCTGCTTTTGAAGCACCAATAATTGCTGCAATATCAACTTCGGATGCTAATTTTAATCGTTTGATACTTTTAAAATGTTTGATTAACGCTTGCATGGTTTTTTCGCCAATACCATCAATGGACTCAACAGACGAATTTAAGGCGGATTTGCTTCGTTTATCTCGGTGGAATGTAATTCCAAATCGATGAGCTTCATTCCGCAGATATTGAATTGTTTTTAGAGTTTCAGATTTTTTATCTAAATATAAAGGCACTGAATCTCCAGGATAAAACAACTCTTCTAATCTTTTTGCAATGCCAATAATTGCAATTTTTCCACGCAAACCCAATTCGTCAATGCTTTTTAACGCTGATGATAATTGTCCTTTACCACCATCAATGATAATTAAATTAGGCAGCGGTTCGTCTTCATCAAGCAATCTTTTATATCGTCGAAAAACCACTTCCTCCATACTTGCGAAATCATTCGGACCTTCAACTGTTTTTATATTAAAATGGCGGTAATCTTTCTTGGAAGGTTTCCCGTCTTTAAAAACTACACAAGCAGCCACAGGATTAGTACCTTGTATGTTTGAGTTGTCAAAGCACTCGATATGCCTTGGTTCAACAGGCAACCGTAAATCCTTTTGCATTTGAGCCATAATTCTATTAGTATGTCTTTCAGGATCAACAATTTGAAGTTGTTTTAACTGTTCAATTCTGAAAAATTTTGCGTTGCGAATAGACAAATCTAAAATTTGTTTTTTATCCCCTAATTGTGGAATAATAATCTTTATATTTTCACCTAAATTAACTTCAAATGGTACAATAATTTCTTTTGATAATAAATTAAATCTTTCTCTTAATTCAATAATTGCAAGGGTTAATAATTCTTCATCTGTTTCTTCTAATTTTTTCTTAATTTCCATCGTATGCGAACGAATAATTGAGCCGTGCGAAATTTGTAAAAAATTAACAAAACCAGCCACTTCATCAGAAATGATTGAAAAAACATCAATATTTGTAATCTTTGGATTAATAATTGTAGAACGAGATCGATAATTTTCTAAAACTTCTATTTTTTCTTTAATTTTTTGAGCTTCTTCAAACAACATTTTGCTTGCCAAAACCTTCATTATTTCTTTAAAATTCTTCATCGAATCTTTAAAATTTCCTTTTAAAATTTCTCTGATGGCATTAATTTGGGCCTGATAATTTTCTAAACTCTCAAAACCTTCGCAAGCACCTTTGCAATTTCCAATATGGTATTCCAAACAAACCTTATATTTATTATTTTTAATGTTATTTTGAGATAAATCAAAGGTGCAAGTCCGCAGTGGGTATAATTCTTTTATCAAGTCTAAAATAACTGAAACAGTTTTAAAACTAGTATAAGGTCCAAAATATTCCGACCCATCTTTTATCATTTTTCTAGTAGGAAAAAGCCGAGAAAAAGGTTCTTTTTTAATGCAAATCCAAGGATAAGTTTTGTCATCCCGAAGCAATACATTGTATCTTGGTTGCAGGGTTTTTATAAGGTTATTTTCTAATAAAAGTGCGTCGGATTCCGTTGGAACAACAATGTGCTTTATGGTGATAATTTTTCTTACCAATACATTGGTTTTAGCGGTATCGTGTACTCTGTTGAAATAGGAAGCAACTCGTTTTTTAAGATTTTTTGCTTTGCCAACATACAAAATTTTATCTTCCTTGTCATAATATTGATATACACCAGGATTGTTAGGGAGAGCTTGTATTTGAAGTTCGATTGAAGTCATCTTTTAGAGATAATGTGCTTAATAATACTTTCAGAAATAGTGCTTTTTGGTACAAATATAGTTATTCTAATTTTTTCAAATATAATATTTACACTATTCTAAAACAAGGCATAAATTTTTGCATATAATAAAACCCCAAAAAGAACGAATGTCTTCTTGGGGTTTTATTATTAAGCTTTTTAAAGCACTTTATTTTTCTATTACCACTGATACTCTACGAGCCATATTATTACCCGCTTTTACATCAGAAGGAACATCATTATCAATTCCTAATCCTTCAATTTTAATTCTATTTTCATCAACACCACTAGCACTTATCAAATTAAAAATACTTTTTGCTCTTCTTTCAGATAAATTTTTATTAACTTCCATATCGCCCGTTTTATCTGTATGTCCAATCAATTTAACTTTTGTGTTTGGATTTTGTTTTAGATAACGAATAATATGGTATACATTTTGTGTTGAACCATTGCTTGGATAATCTTTGTTAATGTCAAAGAAAATATTAAAATACCCCTTTTCAATTAAGGCTCTTGTTACATCGCTATCAGAATAATTTGTTTTTAAATCAACACTAGCAACAGGATTAGTCGTATTAACAATTCCTGTTTTTGAATTATCAATTCCAGCATTAATATTAGAAGGAGATGTTTTTTCAAGTTCATCTGGTATTCCATTTTTGTTTATGTCAAAAAATCTACCTTTTGTATCAACTGCAACACCATTTGGAGTATTGTTTTGTAAATCTCTATAATCAGGAACACCATCTCTATCAACATCAGCAACTAAACTTTCAACTTCTTGAAGTCTTTTTAAAGCACTATTATCTGAATCTAATTTTGGTTCAACATACCAATCGGCATGCTCTTTTCCTTTTTCAGCAAAATTCAAAATAACACCAATAGTTGTATTATAAATAGTTCCATTAATATTTCCGTCATAATTTTTACCTCCGTCCCAATTTATATTTTGTCTGAAATTAGTAAAAGAAGAAAAATCTGCAAAAAGTGTTAATCTTCTATTTAACTTAAATTCAGGCGTTAGTCCTAATACAATACCACCATCTTGTTCTTTCTTTGCAGAAGCTTGCACTACACCAAGTCTTGAATCAACTATTTTATAAGTTGTTTGAACCCCAAAATGGACTAAAAAATTAAATCTATTGGTAAATGTTTCTAATTTTGCCAAACGGCCCATATTCAAAACACCTTCTAATGTAAAAGTGTACAAACTCAACTCAAATTCTTTAGAAGTTGAACTGTTTTTTATTTTATCGTAGCCTACCATTGATTTTAAACCAAAAAGATTAGAAGGCATGTATCGTAAGGCTAAACCAAAATGATTAACTGTTCCTAAATTAGAAAATTTAGTTGTTTCAGAAGCAGAATATCCTTCTGAAAAAGGTTCAACTGGCTTATTCGTGCCAGCATTTAATTCTAATGACCAATGACTAAATAAATCTTTTTGCTTGTTTTTATTTTCTTTTTCGACAGATGATTTTATGCTTTTTGTATTAGTACTAACCGATTGAGCAGATGCTGAAATAGTACCAAAAACACAAACTAATCCAAATAATATATACTTTTTCATTTTTTTTATTTTAAAAAAATAATTCTATGAGTAATTTCGTAAAAATAAATTACTCATAGAACTATAATTGTTTTACTTTCTATTAATTAATTTTTGTGTAGAAACCGAACTGTTGTTTAATCTAATTTTTACAATATAAACCCCTTCTGAATGATTGAATGGTTCTGATATTGATTTTTGATTGTTAGCATCGTAAGATTGTATTTTTCTTCCTGCAATATCAAAAATTTCAATTTCATTCATTCCTATTTCTATTGTAGATGCTTTGAAAGTATTATTTTTAATATTTACTAATACTTCATTTGCAAGGAAATCATTATTATGTAAAGCATTTCTTTGGTAAATAATTTCAAAACGATTATCAATTGATGTTAAACTATTTGCATTGAATACAAATGGTGTAGCCATATCATGATAAGTATTATTTAATTTATCGTGTATGTAAACATAAAGATTATTATCTAAAAACACACCTTCTTTGTCTTCAATTTTTATAGTAAAATTTTGATTTGGAGTTGTGTTACTAAATCCTAATGGAACAACATCGGTATCTACAAATGTTGGTTTAGCATTAATTGCTAATTTTGTATTATCTGCTAATAATGTATATAATTGAACGGTACTTGCAGAATTTCTTGGTGCGTCATAAAGGTTATCGTAATCATTAGTAGTATCATTATTTAAGTAAGAAACTGTTAATTGATTATATGAACCATCACCATTATTGTCTTGAATACTCATACTAAATCTATCAATCGCTCTATTGGCGGTTCTGAAGAAATTATTATTTCCAGAAGTTAATCGCATACAGTTATCAAACTTTACACTGTTGGCGCCTAACGGAGCGGCTCCTGCAACACCATCTAATGCTGGTGCTACTCTAAACCCTTGACCAGAAGCAATTTTTCCATCAGGTTTAACGCTGTTTGGAGAAGTATTTGTTGCTCCTGCTAAACTCCAAACTGCATAATCTCCAGTTGTTGCATAGGTTTGAGGTGCTGTGCTACGAGGAGTGTTTGCAGTCCAAAAATATAAAGAACCTAAATCTGCTTTTACAGTTGCAGCTCCATCGTTATTTTCAACTAAGAATTTTTGAGCATCTATTGCACTTGGATAAGGGTTTGCTAATAATTCAAATGTACTACCAGATCCTGTTGCATTAATTGTAACTGGTACAGTTATATCCCCATTATTTGCAGTACCTACCATTTTGAAGTTCACGAAACCTGTTGTTGTAGCATCCATAGCTGTCCAAGGTGCTCTTTCACCAATTCTAACAATAAAACCTTTTCCTACGGTTGATTCAAAAACAGCATTCCATCCACCACCTGCTCCAGTGATGTAAGCCCATGGACCTCCACCTTGTATTGCAGTATGTCCATAATCGAATACACCAGTTGGAAATGCACCACCTGCATTAGCGGCACCACCAGCGGAAGTTAAACTTGTTACATTTGTAGTATATAATTGTGGAATTAAATTTTCTGAAACTGGAGTTCCATAATACATATAATCTCTCCATTTCATTTCTCTTGATTTTTTTGTCAATTCAATATTTGCTGTTCCAGTAGCATTAACTCTTTGTACTAAAGAAGCTTCAGAACTCATAAATACCTTTCCTGTGCCAGTTATACCATAAACAACTTCAAGTAATTCTCCATCGACTAAAGTTACATTGAATGCACCCATAGCTAATGAATTACATGATAAGTTACCAGAATAATCACCCGTTAATGTTACAGGATCTTCAAGGGTTGGTGCACTAGGAGACCAAGAACTGCCGTTCCATGTTTTTGTATTTCCAGACGAAGTAATTAATGGCATACAAGAAGTTTTTGATGCTAAAGTAAAGTATTGGTATACTGATAAATCTACATTTCCTGTTGATGTAATAGAACCCGCAGCTAATGTAGTTGCTGATCCTGTGATTACAGAATTTGAATCAAAATTCGAAGGAATTGCAACCCATTTAGTTCCATTCCATCCAACTATTGCTAAGTCAGTAATTGAAGATGCCGTTAATGTTGCTACATTACTACCGCTAGTAGCACTCCAAGAAAGAGATATTTTTGCGTTTGAAGTACCTGCTGCAGGTCTTAATATATGCCAATATTCTACACTACTTACTGCAGATATTCCACTATCAAGTGTTGCTCCAACAGTTGTAGGATTTGCTCTATAATAAGCCCCATCAATGCCAGTAGCATCTGTTGGAATTACTTTTGCAGGAGCATATATATTTGTTTGACCAATTGGCATGACAATTCCTGTTGTTCCGTATTTTCTAAAATACCCATCTATGTAATGTTGGTCAGTTTCAGTAGCATTATTTGTAGTGTTTACAACAACTGCATCAGCGAAAGAAATTTTCCCATAAGTACTTGTCGTTCTTGATGTTTTTGTGCCAGCTGCGGGTGCAACTTGGGTCATGAAATTAAAATCTGATGTAAATACATGCATTTGCCCGTTATCAGCAACATACAAATTGCCCCAGGTAGCTACACCTTGAGCAGTACTCTTTGTTACAAACAAAAGCAAAAAAGCTATGATTGCAAACGACTTGTTTATTTTATTTAAAGTAATTGTTTTCAAAATTAAAATTTTTAATATTAATATGTTTTTGTTTCTAATTTAATTCAGCAAATTATTTTTAATATTTCCTGAATTAATAAATCCGACTTCTTTATAGTTATTTAAAGATAACTAATAATAGCGTCTAATAAATGATTATTTTTGTTTTAAAATTGATTTGTAATTTTTAACAAAAATATAACCAGAAAATAAAACAGCAATAATTAGCATCTCACTAACATTACCATCAAGTGGCACCTCTGAAGGCGGCGGATCTGGCTGACCGAATAATAAAACTGTTGATAACCCAAAAGTAAGGCTAAAAAATGTTTTAAAAAAATTGTTTTTTTTGTACATTTTGTTTTTCATAAATTTAGAAGTATTTAAGATTTAGATTTTTTAAAAAACTTAATCAATAAAATGTACAAAAATCACTTTATGAAAATTAAGCATTTACTCTAATTATTTGCAAAGATATACATTTTTATTTATACAATACAAATTTTTTTTTTTTATAAAATGTAAATATCGTGCCTATCAGTTGTTTAGATTTAACCCTAAACTCGCAACAGACTTTATAAAAACCCCTAAACCTTTTGAAAACAAAAGG
>DYPB01000024.1:0-17684 GCA_020720185.1 Flavobacterium psychrophilum
TTTTTGAAGTAGTTTGAGTTTGGAATAGATTTCTAATGCGTAATTTGGGTTAAAGATAAATTTGATCTTTTTTATTAAAATAATTTCTATTTTCAGAATATTCCATAAATTATTTTATAAGTTCGTTTGGTTAATAGTAAAAAAACTAAAATATTCCTTTAAACATCGTCGTAATCTACAAAAATTTCATTACTTGTTGGATGTGCTTGACAGGTTAAAATTAAACCTTCCGCAAGTTCTTTATCGGTTAAAATAGCATTCTTTTTCATTGTTGCACTGCCTTTTGTAACACGAGCTAAACAACTGCTACAAACCCCACCTTGGCAAGAATATGGAACATCAACACTCTGTTTTATAGCTGCTTCTAAAACGGTTTGTTTTTGACTCATCTCAAAACTAACTTCCTCACCATCAACTAAAATCGTTATCTTTGAATGTCCTTCTAAAGATTCTTTGATTTCGTTTTCTTTTGATGAACTTGAAAACAACTCAAATTTGATGTTTTTTTCTTTAACATTGTGTGATTTTAAAACCTCCGAAACGGTGTTTATCATATCTTCTGGACCACATAAGTAAAATTTATCGAATTCTTTTTCTTTGTGCTTGTCATCCAAAATAAAATTAACCGTCGTTTTTTGAATCCGACCTGATAATTCAGGTTCATTATTTGATTGACTGTAAACTAAATGTACGAAAAAACGACTTACAAATTGTAAATGCAAATCATGTAACTCTTGATAAAAAATAGTGTCTTCTCGTGATTTATTTCCATAAACTAATACAAAAGAACTATTTGGCTCGCTTTCTAAAACCGATTTAATGATAGATAAAACAGGTGTTATGCCACTACCAGCTACAAAAGCAGCGTAGTTTTTTTGACGATCAATTTGTGGTTCAAATGTGAAATTACCTTCAGGAATGCCTACCTCAAGAGTATCTCCTGTCTTCAAACTTCTATTTGCAAACGATGAAAAAACGCCATTTTTAACCTCTTTTACAACAATTTTCAACGCACCACTATTAGGAGAGGAACAAATAGAATAAGCCCTACGAATTTCTTGGTTATCTAAGGTTAATTTTAGATTAACATACTGACCTGCAATAAATTGATAGTTATTTTTTAACTCGGCAGGAACATTAAAAAGGATAGAAACTGCATCTTTTGTTTCCTGTTTTACTTCTTTTATATTTAATTTATAGAATGCTGACATTTGTATTTTTTTTTGCAAAAATAGTAAAAAGATACCGATGATAATTATTTTGATGATTTTTAAATTATTTTTTTTGATTCATAAAATATATCCATACAATGATAATAAAAACCAATTTTAAAATTATCTCATATTAAATAATTTGATTAACTTTGCACTAATAAAATTATTATAAAAAAATAAAGATGGCAAAAGTAATTACAGATGCAACTTTTGATGAAGTTGTATTACAATCAAGCAAACCAGTAATGGTAGATTTTTGGGCAACATGGTGCGGACCATGTCGAATGTTAGGACCAATTATAGAGGAAATATCTGAAGATTTTGAAGGAAAAGCAGTTATTGGTAAAATTGATGTAGATGCCAATCAGGAGTTTGCATCAAAGTATGGTGTTCGAAACATTCCAACGGTTTTAGTTTTTCAAAACGGAGAAGTTGTAGGACGCCAAGTGGGAGTGGCTTCAAAACAAACATATGTTGACAGTTTAAACGCTTTGTTGTAAAATTATAAAAGCCGAAATTTTTTGAATTTCGGCTTTTATTTTGCAGAGAAGATGGGATTCGAACCCACGATACAGTTACCCATATACAAACTTTCCAGGCTTGCTCCTTCAACCACTCGGACACCTCTCTATGTTTTGCAAAGAACTTGAAAAAAAATGGTTTTTGAAAAGAAAAAATCATAAAAGATAGTTTTTGTTAGTTTTTCAATTTTATTTATCAAATAAGCATCCTTTTTTATAAATTTTTTTTGGGATTTCTCCTATTGTTTTTTTTATTATAAGCAAAAAAAACAGCTACCAATAGTAACTGTTTTTAGTATAGGTGGGTTCTATAAATTTATTTTTAGTTAATTACAATATCATCAATTTGATAGGTGGTTGTATAACAATCTCCACTATCATATTCAAAAATAATATAACCATTTCCTGCTAAAGTATTTGGAAATGAATATAATCCACTTGGTGTGAAATTTGCTGCATAAGAATTAGTTGTGCTCGGTGTGGCTAATCTCCCGTCAGCTAATACAAAATTAGAAGTAATATCAACCAAAGTTGCAGTATTCATCTTGTTTCCTGGTACATAGTCTGTAGAATAATAAACTTTTAAAGGCACTCCGTTGTTGTATCCGTCTAATGTTTTAAATGACATTCCATTTGCCGCTGTAAAATTAACAGGAATAACAAAATAATTCTTTACAGCACCTGTTACACCGAATGCTTGTGTTTGAAGGTATTTGTTTCCCGTGTTTGCTGGAAACTGTTTAATATCCCAAAATTTTGTATTAACATCAGCTTGGTTTATATATTTAGACAATGTAGCATCGTTTGTGACAGTATAGCTGCTAAAATTTTCGTTTAATGTTGCGTTAAAAGTAGTTGAGGTAGCACCTATTTTTGCTGGTGGAGAAACTGGAATAACAGGCATTACACGAGCATTAGTCATTTTTACATCTCGTTGGGTTCTTAAAATAATTTGGTAAGTACTTGCTCCGCTACCTGTGCCATATTTTGTTAAAACACCCCTAATTTTACCGTTTCCAGAAGGCAAAAATTCACCTGCAAAATTGGCATACTTACTTGTTCTCACTGTTAATGTTGGTGCTGTCAAACCATCAGAAATTTGTAAACTGGTGTCAGATCCTTGTTTGGTATAGGTTGTATTGCAATATGATTTGAATTGAACTGCACTAATTTCGACTAGATTGTTCAAATAAGTGTCGCTTAATGCTTCTGTTAATGTTATTCTTTTTACAATAACATCTTCACTTATGATATCACAAGAAGAGAATAAATGTTGTTTGTATTTGTTTTCAGATAATCTGTCCACTGCGTAAATATCAGTTGGTACATCTCCAAAAACCAATCCTCTTGCATAGCCTGGTGGATTGGTGTATCCTAATCCTTTTAATTTTAAATATACTTTTCGTCCTGGTTCAAATTTATTATTGTATAAATCCCCAACATTGATAGAAAGGTTAAAACCTTTTGATCCGTCAAGCGGTTGGATGTACATATTTTTGTAGAAATTTCCGCCTTCTTCACTTGATATTACATATCCTTCAACAATGTCATCAGCGGTATAGGGAACGCCTAATGGAGTTGTTGGTGCAGTTGTCCAAACACCTACTACTTCTTTGTTTTTTGTAACTGGAACTGTTGCTCCTGCTACTATATGTGTTGGTACCACACAAGTATCTTGTGTTGGGGTTTCGAAACTATCGTTTACACAACTGGTAGTAAAACCAATTGCTATAATTGCTAAAAGAATGTTTTTTATTGTTTTCATAATTATTAATTATTAAAAAGTTAAATAAATATTTGCCATATAAGTTCGTCCGTAGCCAGTGAAATACTTTGAGCCAAATTTGCTATAACTTCCTGATTGATGGTCTTCGTAGTCGGCAGTATAATTTGCATCTCTTGATTGTTCAAAACCGCCTGTTTTGTATGATACATTCAATACATTATTAATATTTGCAAATAAACCAATGGTATATTTACCTTGAATTCTCCAAGATTTTCCTCCAATTATATTTAATAATCGTAATGGATCAAATTTTTCTTGTTCTAAATATTTATCTGCAAGTGTTTGATCTACTGTTCTATAATTATTTACAGCGTCATACAAATAATATGAAGGTGTTCGTCTTATAACAGATACATCAATATAGTTTTCGGCAAGATAGTTAACATTTGCACCTATCCACCAAAATTTTGGATCTCTATATTCTACTCCAAATGAATAGGCTTGTTGTGGCATTCCTGCTTGTTTGTATTCTGATAAGTTTGCTTTTCCATAAGATCTTTGATTAACAGATGAAAATGTTATTGGATCTCTATCGATTGATATATTTACATTTGGATTGTTAGTAATAATATATTCCCCATATGCAGCAACACCTGTAAATTTTATTGTTGAAGTGGCTTGCCATTCTAATCCCAACTCCCCGCCTCTATTTCTTTTATTTAATCCTGTTACAATTTCTGCAATAAAGGCATCACTACCTTCTTGATAGAAGAAATTTATATCGGTTTGATTTAAAATTTCGTTAAAATATCCTGTCAAACGAGCTTTAATTTTTGGAGCTTTGATAATATAGCTTACATCAATACCTTTTATTGTTTCGTTGGTTAAGGCTATTGTTGGCTCATTATTCACCCTTGAGTTTGGAAAAACATCTTTATGATTTGGAGCTTTACTCATATACAATCCGTTAAAATCTATAAAATGTCGTCCTGATAATTTGTAGGTCAAACCGCCTTTGAAACCAAAATTATCAAAAGCTAATTCTTCGCTTTTACCAAAAGAGTTGTCTTTCCAATAGCCGTTTCTATACAATCCATCTCTTTGATATACTGACCGTGAAAAACTTTGAGCCAAATAAAAATCTACTTTTTTGTAATTAAATTTAAATTGTGTAAAAGCGTCTAATCGTGAAGCATCTATATTATAATTGTAACCAAATTTATCGCCTACTCCTACATATCGGTCAGGATTATTCAAATCTGATTGATTTTGACCACCAAATCCAAAAGTGCCTTTGTCAAGATAGTTTTTACCCCCTAAAAGGTCTAACATGTTTTTGAAGTTTTTTGTTGATGATATTTGGTAGTTTATGCTACCGTTCATAAAAACATTATCTGAAATTTGAGCTGCTAAATTTGTGTTGAAAGTTAATAAATCTTCATCGTTTCTATCTTCGTACAAAACAACTTTTGATGCTAATGATGGGTTTAAAAAGGCATCGCTGTTTATTCTATAAATGTTTTTCCAATCTAATTGAGGCTGTGCTAAAAAGCTGTCTTTCAGTCCGTTTGCTGCAGCAATATTTGTAGCCGAGCCACCAATATAATTATTGTTTGAATCAAACTCATTTAATTTATAACTCGGTAGCTTTTGATAATAAACAGGGTCTGGATTTTGAATTTGTTTATATTCCAACCTACTATTTCCTATTTTTCCTGTTTGATAAGCAACTGTTGTATTTAACTGTATTTTTGGACTTACTTTCCAGTAATGGGTTAGGGTCATTAATGGCTCTTCGGCATCTTTAAATCTTGAGTTTCTTTTTTCTCCTTCTTGCCAACCCCAGTAGGAGTTGTATTTTTCTCCTACTAAATCATTAATCTCATTTGTGTTTGGGGAGTTTTTTCCTCGTTTATTTTGAGCAAACATTGTGGTGAAATTCAAACTATGTTTGGCATTTATTCTTTTTTCAACAGCTGCAAATAAAGAATTGGCATCGTAAGTAGTTCCTTCAAAATAACCGTTGTGTGCCCATCGTCTTCCTGCTGATATGGTATATGCCCAGCCATCGGTATTCATTCCAGATGCCATAGTTCCCATCATTCTGAAATTATAATTGGTATTGGTATTTAAAAACGACAATCGAGTTCCTTTTCTATAAACAGATGCTCTTGTATTAATTTCTTGCGAACCTGCAATACCACTAAATATATAGTCTGATGGAGCAGAACCGTTCGTAAATTCTTGATTTCGAGTAGCGTCGTTCAAACCGCCCCAAACTCCGAATTGTGGACGCCCGTCCGACAATCTATTCATCGAAATGCCGTTAATCATAATATTAGCATATTCACTATCTATACCTCGAACACTAAAACGGGCTTGTCCAAAATTATAAGCTGCTGCTTGTAAAAATACATCTCTTGAGGCTTGTAACAAACTTGCCGTTCCTTCCGAGCCACTATCTTCATCGTCTAATTCGGTTTCTGATAATGTAATTAAACTGTTTTGTTGTTCAACCGTCATATCTTCTTCAAACTGAACTATCCCAAGATCTAATGTTTTTCCTTTTTCGATTATAATTTGCAACAACTGCTCTCTATAGCCTTGACTTTTAATTTGTAATAATTGATTTCCAACAGCAACACCCGTAATTGTAAAAACACCAGCAGCATCTGTAAGTTGAGTAAAATTTGTGTTTGCAATAGATACTACAACATTTTGTAAGGGTTTTTGTGTTTTGGTATCTACTATTTTTGCTGTAACACCAGAGTTTTGTGCAAAAGCAAAAATTCCTTGTATTACAATTAATGTACTAATAACAAGTTTTTTCATAAGTTAAATTTGATTAATTTTAGTATTTGATTAAAAATTATTAAATTCTTAACGATGCAAAATTACATTATTAATTAATATTATCTACATTTGCAACTGTTTTTATTAAAAACTTTACACTAAAATAACATTACCTAATATTTATGAAAATTCAAAAAATTATCTCGGTCTTACTAATACTATTAGCTGTTGGAACTGTTAATGCACAAAAAAAAGTAGTATTACATACTGTTGCTTTCTATAATTTAGAAAACCTATTTGACACGATTAATGGTTCTAATAACGATGAGGAATGGTTGCCAGATGGACTTCAGAACTGGACTTCAGAAAAATATAAACAAAAATTGCAGAATTTAGCCAAAGTTTTATCGCAAATTGGCACCAATGATAAAGTAACACAAGCACCAACATTAATTGGAGGGTCAGAAATTGAGAATCGAGGCGTGCTAGAAGATTTAATAAAAGAACCTCTTTTAGCAAATGCAGATTACGGTATTGTTCATTTTGATTCGCCTGATAAACGGGGGATTGATGTAGCTTTGTTATATCAAAAAAAACATTTTCAACCCACGAGTTTTGTAAATATTCCTTTATTAATTTATAAAAAAGAAGATAAAAATAACGAAAAAGTTGAAAAAGAAACCGAAGAAGATAAGACTGATAAAGACAAGATTGAAGTTGCAGCAGACAATCGTGTTTATACCCGAGACATCTTGTTAGTTACTGGTTTGCTTGATGGTGAAGAGATAAATGTGATTATAAACCACTGGCCATCAAGGTCTGGAGGAGAGAAAAAAAGTAGCCCTTTTAGAGAGGCAGCTGGCAGAATGAATCACAAAATTATGGATTCTATTTATAAATTTAATCCTAATGCAAAAATTATTTCTATGGGCGATTTGAACGATGGGGCTTATAATAATTCAGTAAAAATAGAAGTTGGTGCTAAATCAAAAAGAAGCAAAGTTCAGAAACAAGGCGTTTATAATCCTTTTGAACAGATGGCTAAAGATGGTCACGCCTCTTTATTTTATCGTGATGCTGGTGATATTTTTGATCAAATTTTGGTTTCAGAAACTCTAATTCAGCCTAATTTTGATAGTTTTAAATATTGGAAAGCCGGTATTTATAACAAGCCGTTTATGATACAAATGACAGGTCAATATAAGGGTTATCCGCTTCGACATCAAGCCACAGAGGTTGGTTATAGTGATCACTTTCCTGTTTATATATATTTAGTGAAAGAACAAAAATTGTAATCAAAAACATTTTTTTTTAAAAATCGAAAAAAGTATTATTTCGCATCAAGCTTGAAAGATTTTGATGATTTTTTACGATAATTTTTTTATCAAAAAAGCTAATATGTTTTTCGTGATGAACATCGCTACCTACATAATCGAACATATTGTTTTTTAATAAAAAATCGGCAGTTTTAGTAACCAACGGTCCATAATAGCCAACGGTTGAGAGTAAATTTAATTGAAATAAGCAACCTGCTTTTTTTAATTTTTTATACTCATCGGTGTTAAAGTGATAGGAATTATATCTTTCAGGATGTGCTAAAACTGGTTGATAATCAGCAATTTGCAACTCAAAAAGAATGTCGTACAGTTGCAATGGCGGATATAAATAGGACATTTCTACTAAAACATAATTGTCTTTTAGGGTCAATAATCGTTCTTTTTTTTTAATCAAATTATAAAAATTACCATCCATCATATATTCTGCAGCGGCTTTTAGCGGAATATTTTCGTTGTTTTTTTCTAAAAATTGTACGGTTTCTTGATGCTTATTACTTATAATTTGTGGTGTGTTTTTCCAAACATCTTCAATTATATGTGGGGTCGTTATTAGTTTTGAAAAACCTACTAATTTTAATTTTGCAATTAAATCTTGTGTTTCGGTTAAACTTTTTGATCCATCATCAATATTTGGCAATAAATGGGAATGAATATCTATATAATTGTCTGGAATTACATCTTTTAGTAGGGGGGTATTTTTATTTAAAAAAAACATTTTCTGTTGTTTTAAATGATTCTGCTTATGGTTAAACCATCTCTAATTGGTAGTAAAACGGTTTCAACTCTAGGATCGTTTTTCAATAACTGATTATATTCTAACAATGTTTTTGTGCTTGAGTCTTTAGAAATTAATGGTTCTAAAACCTTTCCACTCCATAAAACATTATCGGATAGGATGATTCCTCCTTTATTCATTTTTGGTACGATTAGATTATAATAATTGATGTAATTTTCTTTATCGGCATCAATAAAAACCAAATCGAATTTTAAATTTAGGGTTGGAATAATGTTTAGAGCCTTGCCAAGATGCTGAAAAATTTGAGAACCAAATGTTGATTTGTCAAAATATTTTCGTTGAAAATCGATTAATTCTTCTTTAATATCAATGGTGTGTAATTGTCCGTTTTGTTGGATTCCTTCGCACAAACACAAGGCGGAATAGCCTGTATATGTTCCTATCTCTAAAATATTTACAGGTCTTGTAAGTTTAGACAACATACTTAAAACCCTTCCTTGAAAATGACCACTTAACATTCGTGGCAATAATATTTTTTGGTAAGTTTCTTTGTTTAATGCGGCTAATAATTCTGGTTCATCTTCAGAGTGTTGCTCAATATAATTTTCTAATTCTTGTGAAGTAAAGTGCATTTTAAGATTTTATTTTGCGTTTTTTATTAGCAAATCAATAATGACAGTCTCTTTTATAAGCTGTATTCAAGCTATAAATGTAACTTTTTATTGTTGTTAATTGTTTGCAAATATACTTCTTTTTGAAGTTTCGTAAACAAAGAATTTTAAATTGGTGTTTTGAACAATGCTTTCTGAAAACAAAAACTTTAAATATTCATTTTATATCCTACCCCTTTGATGGTTTTAAATAAATCGTCACCAATTTTTTCTCGTAATTTACGAATATGTACATCAATTGTTCTGCTGCCTACAACAACATCGGCACCCCAAATTTTATCTAAAATATCTTCTCGTTCAAATACCTTTCCTGGTTGAGAGGCTAATAAATAAAACAGTTCAAATTCTTTTCTAGGTAGGTTAATTACAACTCCATCTTTAACTATTTTATATTCTTCTCTATTTATTTCTATACCAAAAACATTTAAAGTTTTGGGTGTATTCTCTTCTTTTAATCGTCTTAATAGTGCTTTTACTTTACTAACTAATAATTTTGGTTTAATTGGTTTGGTAATATAATCATCTGCACCAGCCTCAAAACCAGCTTCTTGCGAAAAATCTTCGCCACGAGCAGTTAGAAAAGTTATAACAACATTGGCTAATTCTGGTTGCCGTCTAATAATTTCGCAAGCCTCAATACCATTCATTTCTGGCATCATTACATCAATTATTATCAAATGTGGTATAATTGTTTTTGCTTTCAGATAGCCTTCTTTTCCGTTTTTTGCAGTATAAACTTGATAGCCTTCTTGTTCTAAATTATACCCAACTATTTCTAAAATATCTGGTTCATCGTCTATTAATAATATTTTTATATCTCGTTTTTTCATAGTATGGTTTTATAAATTTTATGGATGTGAAAGTAATATTAAACTTTTCTTCGTTTATTAAGTTAAGGTTAAATATTAAAAACAATTTTAGAATTTTCGGTAGTAATCCTTGCCACCTCATCAATAGGGATGTTATAAATTTCAGAAATTTTTTGGGCAATAGCAACAAGGTATGCACTTTCATTTCGTTTTCCTCGATAAGGATTTGGGGCTAAATATGGTGAATCTGTTTCGAGAACAATATTTTTTATATCAATTTGATGTAAGAATTGATCAATTTTCCCGTTTTTAAAAGTTACAACTCCGCCAATACCTAATTTCATATTATAAGAAATAGCTTGCAAAGCCTGCTGATAATTACCTGAAAAACAATGAAATATTCCAAACAAATCTTCTGATTTTTCTGTTTCTAAAACTTCAAAAACCTCATCGAAAGCCTCTCTACAGTGAATTATTATTGGCAGTTTGTGTTTTTTTGCCCATTGAATTTGTGTTCTGAATGCCTTTCTTTGAATATCAATTGTTGTTTTGTCCCAATACAAATCAATACCAATTTCGCCAATAGCATAAAATTTTCTTTCTGCTAATTGGTTTTCAATAATTTCCAATTCTAATTTGTAATTTTCTTTAACATAACAAGGATGCAGACCTGCCATCAAAAAAATATTTCTAGGAAAATTAGCCTCTAATTGATAGCTTTTTTGAATATAATTTGAATCTATTGCGGGAATAAAAAATCTTGAAACACCTATATTCATAGCTCTCTCTATTGCTTGACTTCTGTCGTCATCAAACGCCTCAGCATATAAATGGGTGTGGGTATCGGTAAATGTCATTTTTCAGAAAATTAAAAGTCAAAGATACTATTTTCATTCATTATTAGCTGCTCAAAACAAGATATTATCCTAATTTTTTCTTAAAAATTTCTCTCCTATAAAATATAATCGTTATTTTGTGGTTTTAAAATATTATTTATGAAAAAAGGTTTTATAAAATATACAGCAATTTTATTAATTTTAACAATATTTAGTTGTGCAAAAAGAGGCACCGTTGATGGTGGACTGAAAGATACTATTGCTCCAGTTCTAAAAATGAGTTTTCCAGAAAATGGTTCAACAAATTTTAAAGGAAACGAAATAAAACTAACTTTTGACGAATATATTGTTCTAAAAGATTTGAACAAACAGCTAATAATTTCGCCTCCAATGAAACAAAATCCAGAGATTTTAACTACATTGGCAAGTAAAACAATTAGCATAAAAATAAAAGACACCTTACTGTCAAATACAACTTATAGTTTTAATTTTGGTCAGAGTATTCAGGATTTTAATGAAGGAAACGCCTACAAACAATTCAAATATATTTTATCAACAGGCAGTTTTATTGATTCTTTAAAACTAAACGGAACAATAAAAGATGCGTATAATAAAACGGTTGATAATTTTGTATCCATAATGTTATATGAAGTAAATGAGCGTTTTAAGGATTCCGTTATTTATAAGCAAAACCCCAGATATATAACCAATACTTTAGATAGCTTAAAAACATTTCAGTTGCAAAACATAAAAGCAGGGAAGTATTTATTAGTGGCTTTGAAAGATAAAAACAATAACAATAAATTCGATTCGAAGGAGGAAAAAATAGGTTTTCAGAAACAATTTATTAGCATTCCAAATGATACCGTTTTTGAACTCGAATTGTTTAAAGAAGTTATCCCAACAAAGGTTTTAAAACCCAAACAGATATCAGGTAATAGAATAATTTTGCCTTATCAAGGCAGGCTAAAAACTCCAAAAATTAGTTTAAAAGACAAAGCTAACGATTTGCAAACTATCGTTACAAAAATTGCAGATAAAGATTCGTTACAAATATGGTACAAACCCATAAAAACCGATTCATTACAGGTTATTGTTGATAAAGAGGTTTTTAAAATAAAAATAAAAGAACAAAAGAAAGACAGTTTGAATTTTACACCAAGCCATAAAGATAATTTAGATTTTAGGGATTCATTTGCAATAACAGCCTCACATCCAATATCTAAAATTGATGTTTCGAGAATAAAAATAGTAAATAAAGATTCTGTTGCTATAGCATTTACAACAAATTACGATGATTTTACTCAAGCGATAAAAATTAATTTTAAAAAAGAATCTTCAGAACGCTATAAAATAAAATTGCTTCCAAACGCATTGACTACTTATTTAGATGAAAAAAATGACACTTTAAGCTATAAAATTAGTACTAAAAACACTACAGATTATGGTAATTTGAGACTTGTTTTAAAAAACTTAAAATCATATCCAGTAATTATTGAATTGACTAACGATAAAGGTAAAATCATCTATTCTGATTATTTAGAAAAAGAAAACATCCCTAATTTTGACCTTATAGAACCTGCAAAATATAACATTCGTTTAATTTATGATACCAATAAAAATAGGGAATGGGACACGGGGAATTATTTACAAAAATTACAGACAGAAGAAGTTATTTATTTTTCAAAAATAATTGATATTCGTGCAAACTGGGATGTAGAGCAGGAATGGAAATTATAAAAGACAAGAACTATTTTAGACCATCAACTGTAACATTTAAATTGCCATCTATTTTAATAAATGCAATAATTGCTTTATTTGTTAGCTGAATTTTTTGAAAACTAATATCGTTTATTTTTCCATTTACAAAAACACCCTCCATTGGCGAATAGTTAGATAAATATTGTTTCATGCTCTTTTTGCCTTCCTCCAAATTTGATGTTATGGAGTAACGGCAGTTTTGTTGAATTTTCTTTAAAATTAACCCTTGTGCCAACCAATTTGCAGTTCGCAATAAAGCACTTTTTGTATCCAAAACATAATCTAATTTATCAAAAAATATTTCTTTCGTTTGGTCATTATATTCTGGAAAACCAGCCAAATATACAGTTCCGTTGATGCTTCCTATAAGGTCAAGGGCAATAACCATTTTACCTTCTTTGTGCCAAATGGCTACTTTTTGAACTGTTACTTTTTTACTACCCGTTCCAAATTCTTGTCCCACAAAATTTTTAGTCATAATTGCCGATGCGTCAGCATAAGTAGAAACTGCAACAATATTTGCATAAACCTCTTCTGGAATTTTTATTACTGGTTTTAGAACAATCTTGTTTTTGTCAAAACGATTTTGAGGCTGATTACCAATAAGCGTTTCTATATTACATTTCATCCCCATTTGTAAATTAATTTTTTCTTTAACTAATTTAGCATCAGTAGTGTACAGTTCTGAAGGGGCAATTCGTAGCCAACTTTGATAATTATCATTCATCAAAAATGGAGTTGAAATTTTTTCTAAAGCTTCTAAAACATTTGGTTTAAAATCCATTGTTTTTTCTATACTTTCATCAATTTTTTTTTCAATTTTTGATTTAAATAATTTTACCGCAGGATTTATTAGATAAGTTATTGGAATATTCTTTCCGAGTACCGTCATCGTTGGGCTTTCCTTCCAATCTAACGACTTTAATTCGGTTTTTGTAAGCATCTTCCAGTTGGTCAAAGTAACATCACTCAAAAGGGTTATTGTTCCATTAAGATTAAATTCTTTAATGTCTCTTAAATCCACACCAAGTTTATTTACTCCGTAGCGGTACTTTGCATTTATTTTTAAAGGTAAAATGGTTTTAATTTTACCATCTTCGTTACTAATAATAATTGGCGATAATTTCCAAACTTTTAGCATAACATCATCGTCTTCAATCTCATTATCTTCATAAATTAAACCCGTCATTAAGGTATTTATTTTATTTTCAATATCTTTTAACTTAATATCAATTGGCATATTAATATAAGAATATTGGTTTTCATAAATTAATGGAGAGGCATCGTCGGGTTCGGGTTTCATAGCAATTATTTTATTGGTAGATGAACATCCAATAAGTGAAATTAGTGTTAAAAGAGAAATTAGAACTAAAAATAATTTTGTCATTTATATATAAAAATTAAATTATGGATACCTATTTATGTTTTTTATTAAAAAAATACAACAAAGATAACATTTATTTACAACTATCGTTTCTTTATTTTTATCATATAAAAAATGTTTTCTTTTGAAAAAAACTTATATTTGCAACTTAATACGAAAACGATTTCATAAATAATTTAAAATTTAAAATATCATGTCAAAAAGTATCAATGATTTTATCGAAGCAGTTGCTAAAAAGAACCAAAATGAGCCAGAATTTATGCAGGCTGTAAAAGAAGTTGCCGAAACGGTAATTCCATTTATTGAAGAAAATAAAAGATACCAAAACAAAATGCTTTTGGAAAGAATGGTCGAATCTGAAAGAGTAATTATGTTCCGTGTGGTTTGGATTGACGATGCCGGAAACACACAAGTAAACCGTGGTTACCGTATCCAAATGAACTCTGCAATTGGTCCATACAAAGGAGGAATTCGTTTTCATCCATCGGTAAATTTAAGTATTTTAAAATTCTTGGCATTCGAGCAAACTTTTAAAAACTCATTAACAACTTTGCCAATGGGCGGAGGAAAAGGTGGAGCTGATTTTGATCCAAAAGGAAAATCAGACAATGAAGTAATGCGTTTTTGTCAAGCCTTTATGACCGAATTATCAAAACACATTGGTGCTGATACCGATGTGCCTGCTGGAGATATTGGAGTTGGTGGCCGTGAAGTGGGTTATATGTTTGGTCAATACAAAAGATTAAGAAACGAATTTACAGGAGTTTTAACAGGAAAAGGAATCTCTTTTGGAGGTTCATTAATCCGTCCAGAAGCTACTGGATATGGAGATGTTTATTTTGCTCAAAGCATGTTAGTTACCAAAGGAGACAGCTTTACAGGAAAAACCGTAGTAATTTCTGGTTCAGGAAATGTAGCACAATATGCTGCTGAAAAAGCCACACAATTAGGCGGAAAAGTAGTAACAATGTCAGATTCTGCAGGTTATATCTATGATGCCGATGGTATTGATGCTACAAAATTAGCCTTCGTTATGGAAATTAAAAATGAACTTCGTGGTCGAATTTCAGACTATGTTACTAAATATCCAAACGCAAAATATATTGCAGGTAAAAGACCTTGGGAAGTAAAATGTGATGTAGCATTACCTTGTGCTACTCAAAATGAATTAAATGAAGACGAAGCAAAAATGCTTGTTGCCAATGGTTGTATTTGTGTTGCCGAGGGTGCCAATATGCCATCAACACCTGAAGCAGTTATTGTTTTTCAAGATGCTAAAATATTATTTGCTCCAGGAAAAGCATCAAATGCAGGTGGAGTAGCAACATCAGGTTTAGAAATGTCTCAAAACTCATTAAGACTATCTTGGACAAGCGAAGAAGTTGATGAACGATTAAAAAACATTATGTTAAATATTCACGCATCGTGTGTAAAATACGGAAAAGATGCAACTGGATATGTTGATTATGTAAAAGGTGCAAACATTGCAGGTTTTGTTAAAGTTGCCGATGCCATGTTAGGTCAAGGAGTGGTTTAAGGTTGGCTCTATAAATTAGTTTTTTTGTAAATTTATTTTTTTACTGATGCTCTTTTTGTTTTATTTTACTTCACTTTGTGTTTATTTGTCAGCGGTGTTCAGTAAATTTACATTTGGCATTTTTTTCCCATCTTTTTGTTCAAATATGGGCATATTTGAACAAAAAGAAAGAAAAAATCTATTCAAAATAATTCCAAAAATAGCTATCAGCTAATTTATAGAACCCACCTTAATAAAAAATTAAATAAAACTAAAAGGCAAACAATCGTTTCTTTGATTATTTGCCTTTTTTTATACAATAACTTAATTACTTTTGTAACCTACTTAAAATTTTAATTTTGATTTCAAAAACAACCATAGACAATGTTTACGAATCTGCTCGTGTTGAGGAGGTTATTGGTGATTTTGTACATCTAAAAAGAGCTGGGTCAAATTTTAAAGGTTTAAGTCCATTTACGGATGAAAGATCTCCATCGTTTATGGTATCTCCGGCAAAAGGAATTTGGAAAGATTTTAGTTCAGGAAAAGGAGGAAACGCCATAGCTTTTGTAATGGAACACGAAAAATTTTCATATCCAGAAGCCATAAGATATTTAGCAAAAAAATATAATATCGAAATAGAAGAAACCGAACAAACCGACGAGGAGAAAGCCAATACCGATGTTAGAGAAAGTTTGTTTTTAGTTTCAGAATTTGCCAAAAACTATTTTCATAACACACTTTTAAATACCGAAGAAGGTAAAGCCATCGGACTGTCTTATTTTAAAGAAAGAGGTTTTACTAACGAAACGATTAAGAAATTCCAATTAGGATATTCGCCCGAATCGTGGGATGCATTTACTAAAGAAGCTCTTGGTCAAGGTTACAAGCTTGAGTTTTTAGAAACCGTTGGGCTAACAATTCCAAAAGAAGGAGGAAATCCTTTTGATAGATTTAAAGGCAGGGTAATGTTTCCTATACATAGTATCTCTGGACGGGTTTTGGGTTTTGGAGGGCGAATTTTAACCAATGATAAAAAAGCAGCAAAATACCTGAACTCGCCCGAGAGCGATTTGTATCATAAAAGTAAAGTTTTATACGGGATTTTTTATGCCAAACAAGCCATCGCTAAACATAATAACTGTTATTTAGTTGAAGGCTACACCGATGTAATACAAATGCAACAAGCTGGAATTGAAAATGTTGTAGCTTCATCAGGAACAGCATTAACACCCAATCAAATTCGGTTAATTAACAGATTGACTAAAAACATCACGGTTCTTTTTGATGGAGATGCTGCGGGTTTACGAGCTTCAATTAGAGGAATAGATTTGATTTTAGAAGAAGGGATGAATGTAAAAGTTTGCTCTTTCCCTGATGGTGAAGACCCAGATAGTTTTGCTAAAAAAACACCGTACATCGATTTAATTCAATATTTAGACGAAAACGCAAAGGATTTCATTCAATTTAAAGCATCGGTTTTGATGCAAGACGCCAAAAACGACCCTGTTAAAAAAGCTGATTTGATTAGAGAAATGGTGGTGAGCATTTCTAAAATTCCTGACCGAATAAAACGAGAAATTTATATTCAGGAATGTTCTAAAATTATGGATATTTCCGAACAAGTTTTGTTAAACACATTGGCACAAATAGTTCAAAAAGATATTATAGAGAATCATAAAAAACAGAAAAGTAACGATAATTCAGTCCAATCGTTTGAAGTAATTAAAGAGGAAAATGAGGAAAATACGGTTAGTTTTAACAAAACGGATTTAATTAATATTCTTGAAAAATCTATTCTTGAGATATTACTTTTATATGGAAATCAGGAAATTGAATTTGAAAACATCTACATAAAATTTGATGAAAATGGTAAAGAAATTGAAGTAAAAGATAAAATAAAATCAAAAATATTTGAACGCATTTATCTTAATTTACAAGAAGATGAGGTGGAATTTTCTAATCCTTTGTTTAAAGATATTTACGACGATTTATTAATTCAATACCTTCAGGGTGAGGTGTTTGACAATAAAAAATATTTAAACCAAATCAAACCAGAATTTTCTCAAATAGTTACTGATATTTTTATGGATGACGAAAAATATCAATTACACGGTTGGCTTGATAAGAAACAAGTTTTTGTGAAAGATAAAAACAACGCAGAGGTTTTGGAACGATTAGTAAACGAAACGATTATAACTTATCGAGAGTATTTAATCAACAAACTTAACAACGATTTAATGCAAAATGCTGCCTCTATACCCGATACAAATTTGATCGAAACGATGGAAAGCATTAATGAATACAACAAACTAAAAGTAGCAATTACCAGAAGCATTGGTAGGATGCGATCTAATTAATTATTTTCTTGTGTTATTTT
>DYPB01000024.1:17784-24268 GCA_020720185.1 Flavobacterium psychrophilum
TTATTTTCTTGTGTTATTTTTTGGATACTGTCATTTTTTTAATTAAGATAGACCACTGGAGACCAAAAATGTTTTTCAAAATTTACAATTTGATTGTTTACTACTTCAATTCCTTCATTTTCAAGAAGTTGTTGCATCAAATTTGTGCCATCAAAGTGCATTTTTCCTGTTAGTAATCCGTTCTTATTTACCACCCGATGGGCAGGAATATCATCTATATTATGACTCGCATTCATGGCCCAGCCTACCATCCTTGCCGATCTTCCTGATCCTAATGCTTTTGCAATAGCTCCATAACTAGTTACTTTTCCATAAGGAATTTGTCTGGCAAGGGCATAAACACGGTCAAAAAAACTAGAATCCATTTTACAATTAATTTAAAATTTTTATCAACGAAATTATAGTAACAATTCCTGTTATTGTTCCAATTATTTTATTCATATTATTTAAGAAAAAATCAGTTTTTGTTTCAATATTTTTAAAAAATTTAATATAGAAATTAAACATTACAAAGGAACCTAAAATCACACCTAATAAGAATGTTGCTACAAAAATATTTTTAAAATCAAAATATCCTGCGGTTGATAGGGTTAAAATTATATAAACATAGAAAGGAATAGGAAAAAAATTAAGTGAAGACAATAACATCCCGAAGAAAAAACGACTGGATTTACTACGAATTTTTATGTTCTTAGAATTAGGTTTGTTTTTTTTTGCAAAGAAGAAAAAGTAGATAGTCAGGCAAGAAAATATAAGTACTCCAATTTTTCTAATTACTTGTAAAACAGCATAATTAGTGGCTATAAATTTGCAAAAAACTATAGCTATATAGGTTTGGACAAGAATGATAAGCAAGGCACCAAACACAAAAGACAATGCTCTTTCTTTGCCGTCTTGCATACTTATTTTTGCTGCTGTCATATTTATCAAACCTGGTAAAGCGATACCAATTATTGCGACAAAAAAGCCTATCAAAAAAACGACAATCATTTTTCAGTTTTATTGTAGATTATTAGAGGAAGGTGCAACTTCTTTGCCTGTTTTTTCAATCAACTTCTTAGTTAATTCTGCATCTTTTTGGGTTAGTCTATCATTTACGGTTTCAAACATTTTTTTGTATTTTCTTACATCGGATGCGTAATATTTATTGCTTTGTGCAAATTGCAGACTATCAATTTTGTATTTTTTTAAAATATAATTATTGGCTTCCATTGGTTGAGAACCTCCGCTATAGCCCGTGTTTCTTGAGGATTCCATAATTGATAAATCATACAAAATATTTACCATAATTTCTTTGTCTATCAAATTATCTGGTTTTTTTACAGGCGAATTTGAACAACTTAAAATCGTCAAAGTCAAGAAAACATATACATTTCTCATTTTATAATTGATTAAAAAAGTTTTTGATTCTTAAAGAAATTACTCCAAAAATTGCTTCTTTAAAAATTGCACTACTCATTTTTGATTGCCCTTTTGTTCTGTCTGTAAAGATAATTGGCACTTCAACTATTTTTAATTTTTTTGCAAAAGTTCTATATTTCATCTCAATTTGAAACGCATAACCTATAAATTTTATTTTATCTATATTGATGATTTCTAATGTTTTACGCTTATAACAGATGAACCCTGCCGTAGCATCGTGTATTTTCATACCAGTTATCATTTTTACATATTTTGAAGCAAAATAAGACATTAAAACCCTGTTTAATGGCCAGTTTACTACATTTACCCCTGTAACATATCGGCTGCCAATAGCTAAATCGGCACCGCCAAAATGGCAAGCATCATACAATTTCTTTAAATCGTTAGGGTTATGAGAAAAATCAGCATCCATTTCAAAAATATATTCATATTTTTTAGACAACGCCCAACGAAAACCCCTTACATATGCAGTTCCTAAACCAGATTTTTTTGTGCCGTTTTCAAGAAATAATTGATTAGAAAACTCTTCTTGCAATTCAATAACTTTTTTTGCAGTATGGTCTGGCGAATTATCATCAACTATCAGTAAATCAAAGGTTTTATGCAATGAAAATACCGCTCGAATAATTGATTCGATATTCTCAATTTCATTATAAGTAGGTATTATTACAAGGCTATTCGACATTTTAATTCATCTTTTATGGCAAAAGTAAAGTATTATTTCTTTATTAATTCACAATTAAATTATAAAGTTTTTAAATAGTATCAACAAAGTTTTTCTCCGTTTTATTATAAATTAATATGCCAAAAAACAGTACGACTATCGTAACAATCGCAGAATAACCAATGCTCCAGGTGGTAAAAGTTCCTTTTCCTAAAAAAGCATATCGAAAAGCTTCAATAATTCCAGTCATCGGATTTAATTCGATATATTTTTTATACTTCTCGGGTGCTGCACTTAATGGGTAAATTACGGTCGTTCCATACATCAATAATTGTACTCCAAAAGTTATTAAAAATGTTAAATCCTTATATTTTGTAGTAATTGCGGTGATAATTAATCCAGTTCCGAGACCCAATAATGCCATTAACAATACTAATATAGGAAAGAAAGAGATAGCAAAAGTAATATGAAATTCAGTGTTTGGCGATGGAAATAGATAAAAATATCCCATCATAAATAAAAACAATAAAAACTGTACACCAAAACGAACCAAATTACTCACAACAATACTCAACGGCATTATTAATCTAGGAAAATAAACTTTTCCAAAAATATTAGCATTATCTCTAAAAACAGTACTCGTTTTTGTTAAACAATCCGAAAAATAATTCCAGGCTGTAATTCCAGACAAATAGAATAAAGCTCTTGGAATACCATCTGCACTTATTCCTGCAAGATTTCCGAATACAAATGTAAAAACAATGGTTGTAAAAATAGGCTGAATAAAAAACCATAAAGGTCCTAAAATAGTTTGTTTATAAAACGAAACAAAATCTCGTTTTACAAACAAAAAAAGCAAATCTCTATAGTGCCATAAATCTCGAAAATTGATTTCGAAAAGTCCAGTATGTCCTTTTATTACTAAATCCCAATCTTCTTTATTATTGTTATTCATTATGATGTTTTTTTGTATGTAATTTAGGGAGCAAATATAATTTATTTTAGGTAATAAAATAAAAATTATAAATTATCGCTTGCAAACCATTCCGCAAAAGAACTTTCAGTTTCTTGTAACTTTAATGAAAATAAATTTATATTAGCTGGTAAACGGTGTTTAATTTTTTCTGCAAAATCAATCACCATATTTTCACTAGTAGGTTGATAGTCAACTAAAATCACATGATGTCCACGGGTTTTTAATTCATTTGCCAAATCAATATGTGGCGTATTGCCATTAAAAACAGTTGCGTGGTCAAATTGATTGACAATCTCTTCCTGAACTATTTTCTTTAGGTCAGAAAAATCTATAACCATTCCAAACTTTACATTATTATTATCTAATATAGGAGATCCAATTACCGTAACCGACAATTTGTAACTATGTCCATGAACATTTTTGCATTTTCCGTCATATCCATACAATGCATGACCCGTTTCAAAACTAAATTGTTTTGTGATTCTTATTCTTTTCATTAGATATTTTTTAGGTTGCAAATTTAGTAAATAGATTTCTATTTTTTTAGTACACTTCAAATTCGCTATGTTTTTTTTTATAGATTAGAAAATATCGTTCTATGAGTTATATTTACAGGAAAACTGGAGAGGTCTTCCGTTTGAAAAAAATGACCACAGCCCAAGAATTAAAAAAATAAATTTACAAAAAAACTAATTTATAGAACCTACCATATATATGTTTTTATAATTTGTTTTGAAAATGATATATTTGCATTGAGAATATAAAATGACAAATCCAATTTTAGCAACCCCAATTGATTATCTAAAAACCGTTGGCACGGCCCGTGGCTCTTTGTTGCGTAAAGAATTAGGTATTCATACATATGCCAATTTGATTAATTTTTATCCCAATAGATACATTGACAGAACCAGATATTTTAAAATTAATGAGTTGCAAAATAGCAATGCCGAGGTTCAGATAATTGGAAAAATTATTCATATTAAAACGGTTGAATATGGTAAAAACCAAAAACGATTAGTAGCCAGTTTTATAGACGAAACAGGACAAATGGACCTCACTTGGTTTCAGGGCTATAAATGGATTAAAGAATCATTGAAGATAAACGAGCCTTGTGTGGTTTTTGGTAAATGTGCCCAGTATGGCAATCAATTTAGTATGGCTCATCCTGAAATTGAACTACTTACGGAACATCAGCAAACGCTACGAAGTGCCATGCAAGCTGTATATCCATCAACAGAAACCCTTACAAATAGAGGAATTACAAATAAGGTAGTTAATAAAATGATGCAACAATTGTTTTTAGAAATTGGCACCTCTTTTTCCGAAACACTACCTAAATATCTGATTGATGAACTTAAATTAATCTCAAAAAAAGAAGCTGTTTTTAACATTCATTTTCCAAAAAGTCAGGAGTTATTAGCAAAAGCACAAACCCGATTAAAGTTTGAAGAGTTATTTTATATTCAGTTGCAATTAATTACTAAAAATTTAATTCAAAAACATAAAGTTAAAGGTTATAATTTTAATCAAATTGGTACTTATTTTAATAATTTCTATCAAAATTTTATGCCTTTTGAACTGACCAATGCTCAAAAAAGAGTGATTAAAGAGATTAGAAATAATATGGGCAGTAATGCTCAAATGAACCGATTATTACAAGGTGATGTAGGGTCGGGCAAAACGATTGTGGCTTTTATGAGTATGCTTATCGCTCTTGATAATGGTTTTCAGTCGTGTTTAATGGCACCAACCGAAATACTTGCTAATCAACATTTTTTAGGATTATGCGAATTAGCCAAACCGCTACTTATTAATATCAAAATATTAACGGGTTCAACAAAAATTAAAGACCGAAGAATAATTTATGAAGAGTTAGCAAATGGCAGTTTGCACATTCTAATTGGTACACACGCTTTGATTGAAGATAAAGTCCAGTTTAAAAAATTAGGATTAGCCGTTATTGATGAACAACACCGTTTTGGGGTAGAACAACGAGCAAAATTATGGAAAAAGTCCTCTCCTACCCTATCTGACGAAAAGGAAATTGTACCGCCACATATTTTAGTAATGACCGCCACACCTATTCCGAGAACATTAGCCATGAGTTTATATGGCGATTTGGATATTTCAGTTATTGATGAGTTACCACCAGGCAGAAAACCAATACAAACCGTTCATCGATACGACTCTAACCGATTAAAAGTTTGGAAATTTATTAGAGATGAAATTGCAAAAGGACGACAAATTTATATTGTCTATCCTTTAATTCAAGAATCCGAAAAAATGGATTATAAAGATTTAATGGACGGCTATGAAAGTATTACTAGAGATTTTCCATTGCCTGATTATTCCATTTCGATGCTTCACGGAAAGATGAAACCAGCAGAAAAAGATGCAGAAATGAAACGATTTGCCGATGGAAAAACTAACATTATGGTAGCAACAACGGTGATTGAAGTTGGTGTAAATATCCCAAATGCCAGCGTAATGATTATTGAAAGTGCCGAACGATTTGGACTCTCACAACTCCATCAGTTACGAGGCAGAGTAGGTCGAGGTGCTGCTCAAAGTTATTGTATTTTAATGACTTCTCATAAATTATCACCCGATTCTATAACCCGAATAGAAACAATGGTTGCCACAAACGATGGATTTAAAATTGCCGAAGTCGATTTAAAACTTCGTGGTCCAGGCGATATTATGGGCAAACAACAAAGTGGCATTTTGAATCTTCAAATTGCTGATTTAGTAAAAGATGCCGACCTGCTTTTATTGGCTCGAAACTATGCCTTGAAAATTTTAACCGATGACGCTCCTATGCAAAAACAGGAGAATGAGATTCTCCGTTTGACTTACCTCGAATTGACAAAAAAACAGAATATTTGGAATTATATAAGTTAAAACAATTTCAAAAAGCAAAAAGCAAAAGGCAATTTCAATTTCAATTCAAAAAATAAAGGCAATTTCAAAAACATAACGATTAAGATTATGAAAGATTCAGAAAGAGATAACAATATATTTGATACTAAAATTTTTAATTTAGAAGATAGATTAGTTCGTTTTGCGGGTGAATGTGTACTCTTTACTCGAAAACTGGATAAAACTTATGAAAATGAATATTATAAAAATCAATTAATTAGGTCGTCTGGAAGTTCTTCATTAAATTTTGGAGAAGCACAAGGCACAATCTCGGATAAAGATTTTGTTTTTAAAATTTCATTAGTTGTTAAAGAATTGAAAGAATCTAGAAACTGTCTGAAAATTTTAAAATATATTAATGAAAATACTGGAAATATGTTAAATTTTATTTTAAAAGAAAACGAAGAGTTAATTGCAATAACCTCCAAAATGATAATTAATAGAAATAATAATCAAAAATAATTCTCTTCTTTGAATTGAATTTGAATTTGATTTTTGAATTT
>DYPB01000025.1 GCA_020720185.1 Flavobacterium psychrophilum
TTCATTTGCTCGTGTTCTACCACAAAATCAATTTGTTCGTGTTGCCAAGTGGTGTGAAACGGAATATGAAAAGCATGGCTACCAATACCCAAAACGGGTAAAATATCAGATTTTAAAGAATTTCCAATCATTAAAAATTCTGACGGTTGAATGTCTAATCGAGCAATAAGTTTTAGATAATCAACCTCTTGTTTGTCAGACATAACTTCTATATGATGAAAATAATGTCCCAAACCCGAATTGTGTAATTTTCTATGCTGATCAAGCAAATCACCTTTTGTCGCCACAACTAATTTGTATTTTCCTTTTAATGCCTCAAGAGTTTCTTCGACACCATCAAGTAATATAATAGGTTTTTCAATCAATTCTTTTCCGTATTGAATAATTTTTTCGATACATTCACTACTTATAGTATGGTTAGAAATTTTTATTGCAGCCTCAACCATTGATAAAATATAGCCTTTTACACCATATCCGTATAAATGTAAATTAGCAATTTCTATCTTAAAAAGTTCTTGCAAAAGAGTATGATGAGATAAATAAGGCGACAGTAATTCGCATATTTTTTTTTCAGTTTCATCAAAATAGGGCTGGTTTACCCAAAGGGTGTCGTCAGCATCAAAGCAGATTGTTTTTAGCATTTTTTAATCTAATTTATTAAATTTCCATTTGTAACATTTTCCCCTTCCCCATTCACAAAAACCAATTTTCCGTCGTTGTTATTGGTCATTAAAATCATCCCTTGACTTTCCACACCACGGAGGTTTCTTGGAGCAAGATTAACCAATACCGATACTCGTTTTCCAACAACTTCTTCAGGCGAAAAACTCTCGGCAATGCCAGAAACTATTGTTCTGACATCTATTCCTGTATCAACTTTCAAAATCAATAATTTATTAGTTTTTGGCATTTTTTCAGCTTCCAAAATAGTGCCTGTACGAATATCCATTTTGGCAAAATCTTCAAATTGAATCAATTTTTTTTGAACTTCGGGTTGCTTATTTTCCATAATATTTGTTTGTTTTGTGGCTTCTAATTTATCTATTTGTTTCTGAATATCAGCGTCTTCTATTTGTGTAAACAGAATTTTTCCTTCGCCAATTTGATGTCCTGCAGGCAATAAATTCGTGCTTTCCGAAACGGATTTCCAAGATAAATTTAATGATTCTGTTTTCAACATTCCTGATAATTTACAAGCCGTAAAAGGCAAAAAAGGTTCGCATAAAACTCGTAATGCGGTAGCAATTTGAAGTGCTACATACATTTGGGTTTTCACTCGTTCTGGATCAGTTTTTATCATTTTCCAAGGCTCTTCATCTGCCAAATATTTATTGCCTAATCGGGCAACATTCATCATCTCGGCTTGTGCTTCTCTAAATCGGTATCTTTCTATCGATGAGGATATTACGGTAGGATAGGCTTTTAATTCTGTCAAAACCTCATTGTCATAATTAGAAAATTCGTTTGGATTCAATACAATTCCGTCGTAATATTTATGGGTCAAAACCACAATACGATTGATAAAGTTACCAAATATTGCAGCCAATTCATTATTGTTTCTTGCCTGAAAATCTTTCCAAGTAAAATCGTTATCTTTTGTCTCTGGGGCGTTTGCAGTTAATGAATACCGTAAAACATCTTGTTGATCAGGAAAATCTTCTAGATATTCGTGCAACCAAACTGCCCAATTTTTTGAAGTAGAAAGTTTATTTCCCTCTAAATTTAAAAACTCATTAGCTGGCACATTATCGGGTAAAATATAACTGCCTTCTGCTTTTAGCATTGCTGGAAAAATAATACAATGAAAAACAATATTGTCTTTTCCTATAAAGTGAACTAACTTTGTTTCGTCTGATTTCCAGTAATCCTCCCAGTTTTTTCCAACTCTTGCTGCCCATTCTTTTGTAGCAGAAATATAGCCAATAGGAGCATCAAACCATACATATAATTTCTTTCCTTCGGCTCCTGCAACTGGTACATCGATACCCCAATCTAAATCTCGAGTAACCGCTCGAGGCTCTAATCCACCATCAATCCATGATTTTACTTGTCCGTAAACATTTGGTTTCCAATCATTTTTATGCCCAACTAAAATCCATTCTGTTAAAAAATCAGAATATCTATCTAATGGTAAAAACCAATGTTTGGTTTGTTTCAAAATAGGAATTTCGCCCGTAATAGTCGATTTTGGATTGATTAAATCTGTGGCATTCAGTGTACTACCACATTTTTCACATTGGTCGCCATAAGCCTCTTCATTGCCGCATTTAGGGCAAGTTCCAGTAACAAAACGGTCGGCTAAAAATTGATTAGCTTTTGCGTCATATAATTGTTCGGTAACTTGTTCTATAAAATCGCTATTATCATATAATTTTTTAAAAAATTCTTGTGCCGTATCATGGTGAATTTTTGATGAAGTTCGAGAATAATTATCAAATGAAATACCAAAATCTAAAAAAGATTTTCGGATAATTCCGTCATATTTATCAATAATTTCTTGTGGTGAAACGCCTTCTTTTTTTGCCTTTATGGATATTGCCACACCGTGTTCATCGCTTCCGCAGATAAATGCAACATCTTTGTTTTGAAGTCTTAAATAGCGTGCATAAATATCGCTTGGAACATAAACCCCTGCCAAATGCCCAATATGAATTGGACCATTGGTATAAGGTAAGGCAGCAGTAATTGTATATCTTTTTATCATCAATTAAATATTAAAAAAACCTTGAATTGGTTTGCAAAAATAGGAAAATAAAAGAACATTTTTTTAAATATTTTAAGGTCTATTTTTAAACTATAAGATATTTTTGTAATATTGCAATAGAAAATATTTTTTTTCTAAAAAAGTGTAGCATTTTTTGATTGATGTTTTTTTGCGTGAGGGATAGCAGTGGAAATCCTTTTGTTTTTTTCTTTAAAAAACAAAAGATTGTAACGGATAGCCCGACCCGTAGTTTACGGAGGGGCACGCCCAAATATTGATTTTGCTGATTATTATAACATTTAACACACAAGACAAGTATAATGGACGGAGCAAAAATTCCTCATAAAATGTTAAATCAAGACGCTTACAGTCAGTGGCTTGGTATGGAAATTTTAGAATCAAAGTTAGGATATTGCAAAGTTGCCCTAACTATTCGGGCAGATATGTTAAATAGTATGGGCAAGGCTCATGGAGGTATTAGTTATGCGTTAGCCGATAGTTGTTTTGGGTTTACTGCCAATACTCACGGTAAATTTGCCGTTTCGATTGAAACCTCTATCAACCATATTGAAGCATTAAATGAAGGTGATTATATTGTTGCTGAATGTGTTATCGAAAAAGTGAATAACAAACTGGGGTTTAATATTATAGAAGTAAAACGAGGCGAAGAATTAGTAGCACTTTTTAAAGGGGTGGTTTATAGAACACAAAAAGAATGGGAAGAATAATTAATAAGTAAAAAATTGATAATTGATAATAATAACTGCATACAAACTGTTCATTATCAATTATCCATTATCAATTAAATGGAAGCATATATCATAAACGGAATACGAACCCCAATAGGGAGTTTTCAAGGTACATTATCAGCTGTTAGAGCAGATGATTTGGCGGCTATTGTTATAAAAAAATTAATTGAGAATAATCCTAATATTCCTGCAAATGCTATTGACGATGTTATTTTAGGCTGTGCCAATCAAGCGGGTGAGGATAATAGAAATGTAGCTCGAATGGCATTATTATTAGCGGGTTTGCCCGAGAGCGTTCCTGGCGAAACAGTAAACAGGTTATGCAGTTCGGGTTTATCGGCAATTATTCATGCCAATAGAGCTATAAAGGCAGGCGACGGAGATTTATTTATAGCGGGCGGTGTAGAGAATATGACCCGTGCTCCGATGGTGATTTCTAAGTCAGCAACAGCGTTTGGAACAGATGCAAAAATGTATGACAGTAGTTTTGGATGGAGGTTTATCAACCCAAAAATGACTCAGATGTATGGCACAGAGGCTATGGGTGAAACTGCCGAAAATTTAGTAACAAAATACAATATAAGTCGAGAAGACCAGGATAAATTTGCCTTAAATAGTCAGATAAAAGCCTTTGTAGCTCAAAATTCAGGACGATTAGGGAGAGAAATTGTTGAGGTAGAAATACCACAACGGAAAGGGGATGCGGTCATTTTTAGTAAAGATGAGTTTGTAAAACCGGCTACTTCGATGGAAGGATTATTAAAATTGAGAGCCGCTTTTAAAAAAGATGGTTCGGTTACAGCAGGGAACTCTTCGGGATTGAATGACGGAGCTTGTGCTGTTTTAGTAGTATCTGCGGAAGCGGTTAAAAAATATAATTTGAAACCATTGGCAAAAATAATTTCCTCGGCAGTTGTTGGGGTTGAACCCAGAATTATGGGAATTGGCCCTGTGGAGGCCAGTAAAAAAGCATTGGCAAAAGCTAATTTAACTCTTGCAGATATGGATATTATTGAATTAAATGAGGCTTTTGCGGCTCAAAGTTTGGCTTGTATTAGAGCGTTTGGTTTAGCAGATGACGACCCAAGAATTAATCCAAACGGTGGGGCAATTGCTTTGGGGCATCCGCTGGGTGTTACAGGTGCTAGAATTTGCTTATCAGCAGCTATGGAGTTGCAAGAAAAAGATAAAAAATACGCTCTAATAACCATGTGTATTGGAGTAGGTCAAGGATATGCAGTAATAATTGAGCGTTTTTAGTTAATGATGAATAATTGTGTTAAAAAAGATAAATAATTTTCTTACGAAAACATATCTTTAACTTTTTCAAAAAATGATTTGTCTGTCTTTTCAGGATGTGGAATAAAATTTTCGTTATCCATATTTTTTTCAAAAAATTGTTTTTGCTCTTTGTTAAGTATTTTTGGTGTCCAAACATTAATATGAACCAACAAATCTCCGTTTCCATAACTATTTAGACTCGGTATTCCTTTGCCTTTTAGTCTTAAAATTTTACCAGATTGAATGCCTTCTTCTAACTTAATTCTAACTTTTCCATTAACGGCCTGAATATCTTTTGAAACGCCTAAAACAGCTTCAGACAAAGAAATGTATAAATCATAATGAAGATTTTCGCCTTCTCGTTTCAAAAATTCATGTTCAGCCTCTTCAATAGCTACAATCAAATCACCAGGAATACTGTTTCCAGGAGCATCATTACCTTTGTTCTGAACCTTTAATTGCATTCCATCAACTACTCCAGCAGGAATTTTTATTGATACCGTTTCTTCAACCAAAATCATTCCTTGACTATCAGCTTCGGATGGTTTTTTGTCTAACATTTGCCCAGCACCACCACAAGAAGGACAGGTTGTTGCTGATTGCATTCTGCCTAAAATAGTATCTCTAACCTGCATTACTTGCCCTTGTCCTTTACAGGTTGAACAGGTTTTGTAAGTAACGCCTTGTGCTTGTATTTTTCTTTTTACTTTAACTTTTTTCTCTACTCCATTAGCAATTTCTTCTAACGAAAGTTTAATTTTTATACGCAAATTACTGCCTTTTACTCGACGATTTCCGCCACCGCTAAAACCACCGCCACCAAAAGCACTTCCAAAAATATCTCCAAATTGGCTAAAAATATCTTCCATATTCATACTGCCACCATGAAAACCACCGCCACCGCCACCATTTTCAAATGCTTGATGTCCAAAACGGTCATACTGTGCCTTCTTTTGTGGGTCTGACAAAATTTCATAAGCCTCGGCAGCAATTTTAAAATTTTCTTCTGCTTTAGTGTCGCCTGGATTTTTATCTGGGTGAAATTCTATGGCTTTTTTACGATATGCTTTTTTAATTTCAGCTTCGTTGGCAGATTTGGTTATGCCTAATATTTCGTAATAATCTTTTTTCATCTGAATATAATATTTTTTTAATGAAAGATGGCTCCGAATGAACAGATTAGGTAATACAAATACCTGATAATCATCTTTCTGTGTGATTAACCGTAATTATGCTCCTATAACTACTTTTGGAAAACGAATAATTTTATCTCCCAGTTTATATCCTTTTTCAATAACATCAACAATTTTTCCTTTTAAATTTGGACTTGGAGCAGGAATTTGTGTAATGGCTTCTGCAAAGTCGGCATCAAAAAGATCACCAGTTTTAACTTCAACTTCTTCTAATCCTTTTGAGATTAATATTGCTTTTAATTTTTCTTGAATTAATGACACACCAGTTGTTAGAACAGTATCTTCGGCTTTTTTAATTTCAACTATTGCTCTATCAAAATCATCTAAAACAGGTAGTAATGCCTGCAAAACCTCTTGGTTGGCAGTTTTAAACAAGTCTAATCTTTCTTTGGCAGTTCGTCTTTTATAATTTTCAAATTCAGCAAATAATCTTAAATGTTTATCTTTTTCAGCAGCTAAATCATTAGTCAGTTGCTCTTCGAGGCTCAATTCTACTACTGTTTCCGATGTTTCATTAGTATCTACTTCATTTTCAGGTTGTGTGGTTTCTGGAGCAATTTTATCCGCAAGCTCTTCGTTTGTAATATTTTTGGTATTCATTTTAGATTTATTATTAAATATATTTTTGAACATAATTTTGTTTTTATAGTTATCAAAAGTATTGCCAATTATTATAAAATGCCAAATTGTCATATAAAAATAAGAAATGCACGATTGTACATTTCTATTTCTTCTCTAATTTTCTAATAATTAATTACCAGTTCTTTAATTAATTTTCTCAAATTTGGCTCTGCTTTTTTTGCAGCTTTCATAACTTCGGCGTGCGAAACTTCTTCAATATTTTCTTCGTTGCCTATATCAGTAATTACAGATATTCCGAAACATTCCATATTCATGTGTTTGGCAACAATAATTTCAGGAATTGTACTCATCCCAACACAATCGCCACCAATATTTTTAACCATTTTATATTCCGATAAAGTTTCATAAGTTGGTCCTTGTAACCCAACATAAACGCCTTCTTCAATTTCAATTTCAAATTGTTTGGCTAATTCTCTTGCTTTTTGAATCATTTTTTTACTATAAGGCTCGCTCATATTTACAAATCTTTCCCCCATTCGTTCCTCATTTTGCCCTCGTAATGGATGTTCTGGAAACATATTTATATGGTCTTTAATAATTACGATTGAACCAACCTTGTAATTAGAATTCACACCACCAGAAGCATTAGAGGCAATCATTTTTTGAACTCCTAAATATTTCATTACCCGAACAGGAAAGGTTACTTCTTTCATATCATAACCCTCATAATAATGAAATCGACCTTGCATCGCCATTACTTTTTTATTGCCAATAGTTCCAAAAATTAAAGCCCCGTTATGACCCTTAACGGTTGTTATCGGAAAATTTGGAATTTCGCTATAAGGCAAAGTATATTCTACCTGAATATCATCTACAAAACCGCCTAATCCAGAACCTAAAATTATGGCATATTCGGGCAAAAAATTTGTTTTATTTTTTATATAATCACAAGTTTGATAAATTTTATTTAGCATATTTTTTTTATTTATGTATATTTTTTGTATTCTAAATTAGAAGAGAATGATTATTCAAAGATAGTTAATTTAGCAGATATATTAAGGTAGGTTTAAAAAAAAAACATAAAAATTAATTTTTAAAACCCACTTTAAGAATTTTGTTTTCAGTTTTGAAAATGTTTTTTTTGCGAACAATTCGCATAAGATGACTACTCCGATTAAGATAGAAAGGAGTTTACATAAAATTCTGTCCATTCTCAATTTTTTATCTATTGGGTAGCGAAACGCCTGAAACCATTATAAACATTCAATAACCCTTATCTAATAACCCTGATGGGAGCAAGTATCCTTTTTGCTCCCTAAAAGGTTTTGAAATCCTTTGAGGGAGCAAAAAGATACTGCGTACAGCAGGAATTTCATTTCTAAATATGCCAAATGTGTTGTTTCTAATCTTTTAAAAGCCCCCAAGACAACAAAAATCCGTCATTTTGTCATACTATTTAAAAATATCTGACAATTTATTCAAATTTAGTTTTTGGCACAAAACTTGACTATTGATTTTTTGTGTTTAAAAAATTAAATTAACTAATTCTGAAATAAATTCAGAATAAAAATTAAATAAAAATGGGAAAAATAATCGGAATTGATTTAGGAACTACCAACTCGTGTGTATCTGTAATGGAAGGACAAGAAGCTGTTGTAATTCCAAATTCAGAAGGAAAAAGAACCACACCGTCAATCATTGCATTTGTGGAAGGTGGAGAAATTAAAGTGGGCGATCCTGCTAAAAGACAAGCAGTTACAAATCCTACAAAAACGGTTGCATCTATCAAAAGATTTATGGGACAAAGTTTTGCTGAAACAACTGACGAGGCAAAAAGAGTTCCATATTCAGTAGTAAAAGGCGATAACAACACACCAAGAGTTGATATTGACGGAAGATTATATTCTGCTCAAGAATTGAGTGCAATGACGCTTCAAAAAATGAAAAAAACGGCTGAAGATTATTTGGGACAAACTGTTACAGAGGCAGTTATTACTGTTCCTGCTTACTTTAACGATGCTCAAAGACAAGCGACTAAAGAAGCTGGTGAAATTGCAGGTTTGAAAGTAATGAGAATTATCAATGAGCCAACTGCTGCTGCATTAGCTTATGGATTAGACAAAAAAGGTAAAGATCAAAAAATTGCAGTTTACGATTTAGGTGGTGGTACTTTTGATATTTCTATCCTTGAATTAGGAGATGGGGTTTTTGAAGTTTTATCTACAAACGGAGATACACACTTGGGTGGAGATGATTTTGACCAAACAATTATCGACTGGTTGGCAGATGAATTTAAAGCTGAAGAAGGTATAGATTTGCGTTTAGACCCAATGAGTTTGCAAAGAATTAAAGAAGCAGCTGAAAAAGCAAAAATTGAATTATCATCATCAGCAGAAACCGAAATCAACTTGCCGTATGTTACTGCAACTGCTTCAGGACCAAAGCACTTGGTTAAAAAATTATCAAGATCTAAATTCGAGCAATTATCAGATTCATTGGTAAAAAGATCAATGGAACCAGTTGCTAAAGCCTTGAAAGATGCGGGTTTATCAACTTCTGATATTGACGAAGTTATTTTAGTTGGAGGTTCGACAAGAATGCCAAGAATTGCTGACGAGGTTGAAAAATTCTTTGGTAAAAAAGCATCAAAAGGAGTAAATCCTGACGAAGTTGTTGCCATCGGAGCAGCTATCCAGGGTGGAGTTTTATCTGGAGATGTGAAAGATGTATTATTGTTAGATGTTACACCGTTATCATTAGGAATTGAAACAATGGGTGGTGTAATGACTGTTTTGATTGAAGCAAACACTACAATTCCAACCAAAAAATCGCAAGTATTCTCTACCGCTGCAGATTCTCAACCAACGGTTGAAATTCATGTTTTGCAAGGAGCAAGAGCTATGGCTGCTGATAATAAAACGATTGGAAGATTCCATTTAGATGGTATTCCGCCAGCACCAAGAGGAGTTCCACAAATTGAAGTATCGTTTGATATTGATGCCAATGGTATCATTAAAGTATCAGCTACGGATAAAGGAACAGGGAAATCTCATGATATTCGTATCGAAGCTTCGTCTGGATTGACTGCAGAAGAAATTGAGAGAATGAAAAAAGATGCTGAAATGAATGCTGGAGCAGACAAAATTGCAAGAGAAAGAGCTGAAAAAATCAATGAGGCAGATAGTTTGATTTTCCAAACTGAGAACCAATTGAAAGAATTGGGCGATAAAATTTCGGCAGATCACAAAACTGGCATTGAATATGCTTTGACCGAATTGAGAATGGCACACCAATCGCAAGATTTAGACGCTATTCAAAAAGGTTTAGACAATGTAAATGCTGCTTGGAAAACCGCTACCGAAGCTATGTATGCTCAAGGTGAACAAGGTCAAAATCAAGGAGAAACTTTCGAGCCACAACCACAAGGCGATGATGTTCAAGATGTTGATTTTGAAGAGGTGAAGTAAATTACCTAATCCCCGAAAGGGGAACTATTAGGATTGTGCTTAATATTAGAAAAACCGAGCAAAGTTTTTGCTCGGTTTTTTTTATGTCGGGATGACTGGATTCGAACCAGCGACCCCTAGTACCCCATACTAGTACGCTACCAGGCTGCGCTACATCCCGAAATTTAAGGTTGCAAATTTAATCGAAGTATTTTGTTACTGCAAAGATATTATAAAATTATTTTCCCCAAATTTCCCAAGCTTTTTCTGCCTGAAAAATTAACATCTCATAGCCATTTTTGGTAATGGCTCCGTATTGTTTCGCTCTTTTAAGAAATTCAGTTTCCTCAGGGTTGTAAATTAGGTCGAAAGCTAGGTGTCTTTTTGTAAAAAATTGATAAGGTATTGGCGGAAATTCATCCGTTTTAGGGTTAGTTCCTAATGGGGTACAGTTAATGATTATTTGATAATTATCAAACGAATTACTATTTACTAAATTGTAATCTATAGTGTTTTCGGTGTTTTGTCGTGAAACAAAGGAATAAAAAATACCCATTTTGGTAAGAGCAAAAGCAATAGCTTGAGCCGCACCACCTGTTCCTAATATTAATGCTTTTCTATGATGAGGTTCGAGTAATGGTTTTAATGCTTTTTTAAAACCATAATAATCAGAATTATAGCCTTTTAATTTTCCTTTTTTTGTGATTTTAATAACATTTACAGCTCCTATTTCTGATGCGTTTTTTGATAATTTATCCAAAAAAGGAATAATAGTTTGTTTGTAAGGAATGGTTACATTTAATCCTTTTAAATTTGGATTTTGAAAAATAATATCAGAAAATTCAGAAAGGCTGTCAATATCAAAATTTTGATATTTGCAATCTAAAAAAGGTTGATGAGAAAATTTATCTGTAAAATATTTTTTAGAAAATGAATAATCAATATTTTTACCAATCAATCCGTAAAGGTTCTGACTCATTAAATAATTATTTTTTATAGTTATGAATTATTTTTTGTACAATTTCTGAATCCCAAACGGTTGGATATAGTTCTCTTATAATTGTATGGTTTTCAAAATCAGCTTGCAGAGCACAAGTTAAATGGAACTTTGCTTTAATATTTTGTTGTAACATAAAATACAATCCTGCCAATCGATATTCGATTTCGTCATTTTCTGGGAAATATTCGCTTGCTAATAAAAGGGTGCCTATTGCCATCTCAAATTCGCCCTGAAATTGAATAATGTCTATCCAATATAACCAAGTATCAAGCTGTGTATCACCATTTTCAACAGCTCGTCGGTATCCAAATTCAGCTTCTTCCCAAAGGTTTAATTTTCGGTTAATTGTAGCATATCGTTTCCAATATTTTGGATTTTTATTATCAATTTCTAATGCTTTATTGATAAAAAATATTGCTTTTTTATAATTTTTCTGATGACTATAAAAATCGGTTATAGCAATCCAACCTTTGTCTAAAAGTGGGTCTTCGTGTACTGTTTTACTATAATATTTTAATGCTAATGGCTTGTTATTCAGTTTTTCATAACATTTTCCTATTCGTAATAAAGCATACGATGTAGCATCTTCTAATTCTAATGTTTTTTTATAATTTTCTATGGATAAATCGAATTTTTTTAATTTTTCATAAGCTTTTCCTAATTCCATAAAAGCACCAACAAACTGGTCATCAATAAATGTCGCAAATTCAAAAGCTCTGATGGCTTCGTTATACTGTTTTGAAATATAATGCAAACGCCCAATTTGATGCCAAGCAATTTCAGAATATGGATCTTTATCAACATATTGGTTCAGATAGATAATTGCAGCTTCAATTTGGTCTAAAAATTCGTAGCAATAAACCACATTATATAGTGCTGATTGGTCTTCTAAATCGTTTTCTAAACATTTTATAAAGTTTTCTTTTGCTAATTCAAGGTTGTCCATAAAAAGATATTCCATACCTATTAGGTTATAAACATCTGCATAATCATCGGTATATGTAAGTGCAATTTTTAGAAGTTCGACTGCTTTATGATGATTTGATCGTTTGGAATAAATATTTGCTTTTTGAATATAAACCTCTTCATTTTGAGGTTCAATTAATACTAATTCGTTAATCATTTTCTCGGCAAGTTCCAACTTATCCTCAAAAATTAGAATTTCAACCTGAATTAGTTTTAATCCAGATGATTTTGGATGCTGCTCGAAAGCTAATTTTAGTGCTTTTTTTGCCAATAATGTTTTGCCAATATCTAAATAATGAAGAATAATATCTTCAAACTCTTCAGAGTCAAAAAAGAGTACTTTGTTCCCTTTTAGCATCCGTTCAAATTTTGATAAGGATTGGTTATATTCTTCGTCTTCGTCGTTTACAAACATCTTTTTTTATGGATTATTTACCGAAATAAAATTAGTTATAATTTTCGAGCTATAATTATAAATTAATTTTTTTTTGAACAATTTAATTAACAAAAAAAACTAAAATATCTAAATTAAAATATCACTTTCTAAATCGGATTTTTCTATCTCTATATCAAAGCCAAGTTCGGTAACTAATTGTATAACAAGATTTTTATACCAATTTTCGGATTTTGGATGAATATAAATTTTTTCTATTAATTGATTAACATCTATTTCAATTTTTAATCCATCATTAAGGATAATATTTTTTTCAGAAATATCCGAAATAATTCGAAGTTCTCTTTCATACTGAAAACTTTTTCTTTTAAAAAGAAACGGAAAAAACATATCATCAAACGGAATATATTCTTTTTTGTAATCGATATAATTCACTTCACCAATAAATTGAGTATAATTTTTTTCGGGCTTTAATGCCTCTTGTAGCCTTCCTATGGTTGATTGAATCGCCAAACCTTCGCTGTTTTGAGTAAAAATTTGCCACATTGCAAAACTCTCATATTCATTGATATGCCAACTACTGATGGCTACTTTTTCACGATGCGATTTGTAATAATCTAAAAATTTTGAGTTATTCTCTGATAGTTTTTTAATTTCTTCAAAAGTTGGTTCGCTAAAAGTACCCTCATACTGATCTTCAAATTTATCAGACCTAGACATAAATAACTTTTTCGACAATAACAAATCTAAAAATTTAGACAAATCAAGATATTTCCAAACTATTGTTTTACAGTCTATTGGTAGTTTGATATTAACATTGTTTTGATACATCTTTTTTTATTTTATACATTTCACAATACGATCATTTCCATAAATATCTTTTTGCAAAACAACATTTTTAAAATTCATTTTGGATAATAATTCAAGCGTTTCTTTACCAAGATATTGATTTATTTCAAAATATAGTTTTCCGTTTTCAGATAGATTTTTCATCGCCAATTCGCCAATTTTTCGATAAAAAATCAAAGGATCATCGTCATCAACAAATAATGCCAAGTGCGGCTCATTGTTTAATACATTGTTTTTAATCTCGTTTTTTTCAAGATTTCTAATATATGGCGGATTTGAAACTATTACATCAAAATTATTCTCAAAATCATTGATTTTTAATATGTTATTTAAAATAAAATTAATTTTTACATTGTTGTTTTCAGCATTTTTTTTGGCCGTTACCAATGCTTTTTCAGAAACATCTAATCCAAAAACATCGGTATCTTGAAGATTTTTTGCCAAGCAAATTGCAATACAACCAGAGCCGGTACCGACATCAATAATTTTAAGTTTTTTATCTTTTTCAGGCTTCAAATCTTTAATTATCAAATCGACCAACTCTTCTGTTTCTGGTCTGGGAATTAAAACATTTTCATTTACTTCAAATTTCAAATCATAAAAAAAAGTCTCTCCTAATATATATTGTATTGGTTTTTCAAGTTTCAATTGATTTAAAATATTATCCCAAATTGCAATTTCATCAACCGAAAATTCTAAATTTGGACTCAAAGCCAAATCAATTCGTTTCAATAAATGCTTGTTTTCCAATATGATATAAAAAAAACTTTCGCATTCTTGTTCATCATAAATTGATGCCAATTCGTTTAAAAAATAAATTTTATATTTTTTGATTTTCATTAGTCTAAACTAAATTTTTTATCATCCAAACCGGGCAGCTTGTATGTCCTGTGTTTCCCATCGGTGCGTCAAGATATTCAAAACCAGTAGCTTGATACAATTTTTGAGCGGCATTCATATACGGCATTGTTTCCAAATAGCATTTTTCAAATCCAATTTTTTTTGCACTTTTCAAACATAAATCCATAGTTTTTGTGCCTAAGCCCAAACCACGAGCTTCGGGCAGAAAATACATTTTTTGTAATTCACATATATTGGATTCTCCATTTTCAAGCGGTGCAATTCCAGCTCCGCCTATTATTTTTCCATCTTTTTCAATAACAAAATAAATACTATTTTGATTTTGATAAGTTTCAAACATACAATCCAATTGCGGATCGGCGTAGGCAGTACCAACTTTCGGAACATTAAAATCGATTAAAATGGAACGGATTACAGCTGCAATTTGCTCATTGTCTGATATTTGAATTTGTCTTATTGTCATCGTAAATTTTTAACTATTATAAAATACAAATATACTATTTTTGTCGTATGAATTTACACGAAAAATATATTATTCGATGCATTGAGATTGCTAAAAATGGAATTAGAAATGCTATGCCAAATCCATCTGTTGGAGCCGTAATTGTATTTGATGATACTATTATTGGAGAAGGTTTTACCTCAAAATATGGTGGCAATCATGCGGAAGTGAATGCCATAAACTCGGTTAAAAACAAAGCATTATTATCAAAATCAACTATTTATGTGAGTTTGGAACCGTGTAGCCATTTCGGAAAAACACCACCTTGTTCTAATTTAATTATCGAAAATAAAATTCCAAATGTAGTTATTGGATGTATAGATTCTAACAATCTTGTGGCGGGAAATGGGGTAAAAAAATTAATAAACGCAGGATTAACCGTAACTGTTGGTGTTTTAGAAAATGAATGTAAAACATCAAATATCAGATTTTTTACATTTCACGAAAAAAAACGACCTTACATTATTTTAAAATGGGCAGAAAGTCAGGATGGTTTTATTGCACCAACCGTTAGAGAGGAGCAAAAACCAGTTTGGATAACCAACGAAATTTCTCGGCAATTGGTTCATAAATGGCGAACCGAAGAGCAGGCAATTTTAGTAGGCACACAAACGGTTATTGATGATAATCCAAAATTAACAGCACGAGATTGGGCTGGTAAAAATCCAATTCGATTACTTTTAGATAAAAACAGTAGAATTCCTAAAACAAGTTTTGTGTTTGATAATCAGTCGGATAGCATTTTTTTAACAAAAACCGAAATTGATTTTGACAATAAATTAGCCAAAAATATATGCGATTTTTTATACAAAAAAAACATACAATCCATAATTATTGAAGGAGGAAAGCAAACAATTCAAACATTTATTGATGCTAACCTGTGGGACGAAGCAAGAGTTTTTAAAGGAAATATTTTTTTTAAAGATGGTGTTAAAGCCCCCATTTTTAATAAAAAATGGACAAAAAAACAAAGCATTTTGAATGATGAATTGTTTACTTATACAAATGAGGATAATTTATAAAATATTTTGAGCGATACTTATAAAACCATAGAATTACCATCTGATGAATTGCTGTTTAAAGAAAAAAACAGCAAGTTTTTTGGATACGCATTTCCAATAAAAAATGAAGATGAGGTGAAACCAATTATTGATGTTTTACGAAAAAAACATTTTGGAGCTGGGCATTTTTGCTACGCTTTTCAAATAGGTACTGATAAAATAAATTTTCGAGCAAATGACGATGGAGAACCAAGCAATACCGCAGGAATGCCAATTTATGGTCAAATTCAATCATTTGGTTTAACCAATGTTTTAGTGGTAGTGGTCCGATTTTTTGGAGGTACAAAATTAGGTGTTGGTGGATTAATTGCGGCATATAAAACTACGGCACAAATGGTTTTAGAAACAACAAATATTATTGAAAAAACCATAAATATTCATCTTGTTATTACATTTGATTATAAAAATATGAATAAAGTGATGAGAATAATTAAAGAAAAAAACATTGATATCATTAACCAAAAAATGGAATTATCTTGCAAAATAGAAATTGCAATTCGTAAAAAAAATGCCGAAATAATTTATGATATTTTTAACAATTTATTTGAAGTACAAATTGAACATATTTGACAATAATAATTACTTTTACAAAAATATTTATTAAGAATGAATAATATACTCGAAATTAACAAGGTTGTTAAACAATATGGAGATTATACCGCTTTAAATGCAGTTTCATTAACCGTTCCTAAAGGCAGTATTTATGGGCTTTTAGGTCCAAATGGTGCAGGAAAAACATCGCTAATAAGGATAATAAACCAAATTACAATGCCAGATAGCGGTGAAGTTCTTTTGGATGGAGAGAAATTAAATCCAAAACATGTTCAGTATATTGGATATTTACCCGAAGAAAGAGGCTTGTATAAAACTATGAAAGTAGGCGAACAATGTTTGTATTTAGCTCAATTAAAAGGACTTACAAAACAAGAAGCTAAAAAACAATTGGATTATTGGTTTGAAAAATTGGAAATTAAAGGCTGGTGGAACAAGAAAATTCAAGAACTTTCAAAAGGAATGGCACAAAAAATTCAGTTTGTGGTTTGTGTCTTGCATCAACCTAAATTGTTAATTTTAGACGAACCTTTTTCTGGATTTGACCCTGTGAATGCTAATATTATTAAAGATGAATTATTAGAATTAAACAAAAACGGAACTTCAATTATTTTTTCTACTCATAGAATGGAGAGTGTGGAAGAACTTTGTGATTATATTGCTTTAATTCATAAATCTAATAAATTAATTGAAGGAAAAATTGATGATATCAAAAGACAATTTAGAACCAATAGTTTTGAGGTTGGTATTTTGACGGATAATCATCAAAAAGTTATTGATGAATTATCAAAAAAATATACGGTTGCAACAACTAATTTCAAATCATTGAATAATGATTTGAAACTCGAAATTAAATTAGACGGTACAACCCAAAACGAACTTCTTAATGCAATTTCAGCATACGGTCAGATAACCCATTTTATTGAAAAAATACCGAGTGTGAATGATATTTTTATTCAAACGGTAGCCCCCCACCCCCCGAAGGGGGAGTTAGAAACTCAATCAAATATTAACAAATAAATCCCACCCCACAATTCCCCTTCTGGGGTTAGGGGGCTTATTATGAACACATTACCCTTAATAATCAAACGAGAATTTCTTGCCAAAGTTCGTAACAAATCATTTATTATAATGACTTTTTTAAGTCCAATTTTAATTGTTGCAATAGGTGCAATTATTGGCTATTTAACCAATATGAAGCCCGATGTGAAAACGATTGGCATACACGACGAGACTGGAATTTTTGTAAACGAATTTAAAAATTCTGATACATTTCATTATCAAAATTTATCCAATGTAAGTATATCAATACTAAAAGACAGCTTGATAAAAGAACAATACGAAGCTATTATTTTTATACCAAAAGTATCTGACAATAAAGAACTTAAATCTAAAATAGCCTATATTTCAAACGACAGCCCAAGTGCAAATTTTTTAAGAGAGACTGAAGCCGTTATAGAAAATAAAATTACTATAATTAATTTCAAAAAAGAAAATATTGATCCCTTAAAGATTGAAAATGCTACCGCAGATATCGATATTCAGGTAAAGAATGCTAATGGAGAAAATTCCATAAAAGGACTAAACGAAATAAAAATTGCAATAGGTTCAGCTTTTGGCTACCTTATTATGATGTTTATTATAATTTATGGAAATATGGTAATGCGTAGCGTTATTGAAGAGAAAACCAATCGAATTATAGAAATCATTATTTCATCGGTAAAACCATTTCAAATAATGATGGGAAAAATCATAGGTACCTCATTAGCAGGAATTTTACAATTTCTAATCTGGTGCATTGTAGGTGTCTCATTATCACTACTTGCCTCAATGTTTTTCGGAATAAATACAGGTCCAACGGCAAAAATTTCGCCTGAAATGATGCAAGCCGCTCAAGATAATATGGCAACTGATATGCAACTGTATGTTAAAGAAATTTTAAACCTGCCTATTGTTTCAATTTTAAGTCTCTTTGTGGTTTATTTCATAGGAGGATTTTATTTATACAGTTCGTTTTATGCAGCAATAGGTGCCGCTGTAGATTCTGAAACAGACACCCAACAATTTTTAATGCCAGTTGTAATGTTTTTAGTTTTTGCTTTCTACATCGGGTTTGGAACCGTTCTAAACAATCCCAATGGTACTGTTGCAACCGTATTTTCAATGATACCCTTAACCTCACCAATAGTAATGATGATGCGAATACCGTTTGGAGTGCCTTGGTGGCAAATAGCTCTTTCAATAACTATTTTATACGGAACTTTCTTTTTTGTAGTATGGTTTGCCGCAAAAATTTATCGAATAGGAATTTTAATGTATGGAAAAAAACCAACTTGGAAAGAATTATTTAAGTGGCTGAAATATTAGAATTATTTATGAAAGACAATTTGAATATTTTTTTATAACAAATTTTTTAAGAACAAACCCCATCTTGCAATGATTTGATGGGGTTTTCGTTTCTTCTTTATTTCCTGTTGTCAAAAGTTAATTTTTAGTCGAATAAGGAAAAGTTCTTGTCAGAAAATACTTATTTACAACTTGGTAAAAATTAGTAATAAACTTTTTTTGATTTAAGAAAGCGTTAAACCCAAATTACGCATTAGACTTCGTTATGAAAACTCAAAATGCAATAAAAATAAGTGCTCACGGACTATTTTTGAAGAAAGAATACTTTTGTATTTTGAATTTAAAAATAGGAGTAAGTGCTTATTTTTGAAGTAGTTTGAGTTTGGAATAGATTTCTAATGCGTAATTTGGGTTAAACAACCCTTTTTTATAGCGTTAATTAACGCTATAAAAAAGGGTTGTTTAACGCTATTATAATCCAATTTTATGTTTTTAATTTGCAGTGTTATAGAAAACGAATTCTATTTTATTAAAAAAAATTATGAAAACACTTAATGTAGATTTAGTACACACAATGGTAAATAATTACCGAGAGAATCAATTAGCAATTATTAACAAACATCCAGATTCTAAAACCAATAACGATGCACATTCTATTTGGTTTGATTTAGAAAGTTTGAAAAATTTTGTATCAGAAATCGAAACTACCGTAAAAAATGTTGATGGTTCTGTTGTTCCAGAAAGATTAGGCGTTAGAATTTATTATGCAGCATATCCTGACAAATCGAGTTTTGGAAAATTCGATGATTTGGAAGAATTATTAAATGATGCAGAAACTGAAAAGTATGAAAATTTACACACTTTAGTAATGATTCCTACAATTACTATTGATAATGATGCAATAGATTTTAATCCGCTTGACAAGAACACTTACGAAAAAGGTTTAGTAGATTTAGAAGAATATAAACTAAACAGCACCAGCGAAATTCCAGGTTCTATACCCGCATTAGCAAGAAATATCGGAGCAAAAAACCATGGAAGTTTGATACCTCCAGGACGATTAACTGCTGAAGGATTTTAATTAAGATTATGACATATCAACCATTTTTAAACAATTTGCTATTAGTATTTGAAATACTAACAGCAGCAGTAGCCATTTTTTATTATAAAGATTTGAAAAATACTTATTGGAAATGGTTTGTTATCTATTTAATTTATATCGCTGTTTTAGAATCCGTTGGCGAATATCTTTTTGAGTTTTTGAACATAAAAAAGAACCTTTATTTTGCTTATTTTGGTATTCCTTTTGAATATATATTTTTCTTTTGGCTTTACTCAAAATCATTAAATAACAAAACTATTTTCTATATTTGTACGGCTTTGTTTTTATTGACTTTTTTGCCTGTTGAGTATTTTTTTAAAAAATCGAATATTGTTTATTCCATAAATATAGCAATTGGCGATTTGATTTTAATGTTTTTAGTAGTTAAAGAATTTGCTAAACAAATAGAATCAGACAATATATTGCAATTTAAACAAAATAAAATGTTTTATATCAATATCGGAGTAGTGTTTTTTTATGTTGGTACTTTCCCGTTTTTTGGGTTTTATAATTTATTATTAAACGAAATTCAGATTTGGAATAATTATTATGTTTATTTTTTAATTTCTAATTCTATTATGTATTTATTATTTACAACATCGTTTATATGGGGAACCCAGAAATAACAGCAATAATAATTATTTTCAATCTCTTTCTAACACTTTTTATTGTTGGAATTGTGCTCTTTATCAAACAATACAAACTAAAAAAGAAAGAACATCTTTCGAAATTAAAAGATGAATTAGAAAGACATCAGAAAGAATTATTAGCAACACAAATAGAAATTCAGATTCAAACAATGCAACATATTGGCAGAGAAATTCATGACAACATTGGTCAGAAATTAACCCTCGCCAGCATCTATACACAGCAATTAACTTATGAAAACAAAGCCCCACATGTTAATGATACTATTGATAATATAACAGTAATTATCAACCAATCATTGTCGGATTTAAGAGAATTGTCAAAATCATTGACCGATAACGCCATCGAAGAAACAGATATTTGTAGGCTTTTGAAAAACGAAACCAGACGAATTAACAATCTAAAAATATGTAAAGTCAGTTTTATTTCAGATATAAAAGATATAGAATTGCCCTATCAAATAAAAACTGTTTTATACCGAATAACTCAAGAATTTTTGCAAAACAGCATCAAACATTCTAAATGTAAAAACATAACGATTGGGTTTAAAAATGAAAACAACAAACTATCATTGTCATTAAAAGACGATGGAAAAGGTTTTAATATTACAGAATCAGAACATAAAGGAATTGGACTTTTGAATATAAAGAAACGAACTGAAATGATTAAAGGAGAATATAATTTTGAAAGTAAAATAAATATTGGAACAAGTTTAACTATCGAAATACCACTTTAATCGGATGAAAAAAACTATTGTTATTGTTGATGATCATATATTGATTGCCAATGCTTTGCAAAGTATTATTGCCAATTTCGAATCGTTTGAAGTATTATATAATTGTCAGAACGGAGAAGAATTGCAACAACAAATGTTAAAAGAAAACAATGTTCCTGACATTATTTTGCTCGACATTAGTATGCCCATAATGAATGGTTTTGAAACCTCAAAATGGCTCGCTGCAAAGTATCCAAACATACTAATAATGGCTTTGAGTATGCACGATGACGATGATAGTGTGATTAAAATGATTAGAAATGGAGCAAAGTCGTATATGTTAAAAAACAGTAATCCAATAGAACTGAACCATGCACTAACAAATTTGATTACAAATGGTTATTATTATCCTGATTGGGCATCTAGTATTGTTTTTTCAAAACTAAATAACAATCCTGACGAGATTATAGAAGTTGTTTTATCAGATAGAGAAATAGAATTTCTAAAATATGTAATTACAGAAATGAGCTATAAAGAAATTGGTGATAGGATGAATTGTAGTCCTCGAACTGTTGAAAATTACAGAAACAGTTTATTTGAAAAATTAAATTTAAAAACACGAGTTGGATTGGCGGTTTATGCTATGAAAAACAAATTTATTTAAGGTGGGTTCTATAATTAACTTTTTAGAGTCTTTTTTACCATCACTTTCTATATTCAATAGATAAATTAAGATGTAAAGTAAACCACGGTTTCACGGATTTTAAATTCAAAAATGTGCAATTTTATGGCACAAATTTCAAAATTTTATTAAATCAGTGTTCATTTTATCAATCTGATTCTTTTGAAATCAGTGGTCGATTTTTAAAAGAGAATGTCCTAATCTTAATACCAAATATATCATTTTTTATTAATAATTAATTACCTTTGAAAAAAATTAAATTTTTAAAGACTTAGTTATGAAAAAAATAATTCTTGCTACATTAACAATCACAGCTATACTAATAGCTTGCAAATCCTCAAACACAAATAATGATAAAAAATTAATTATTAATTTTGAATCCAAATCTAATAGTAAAGTTACAGGAACCGCTACATTTATTGAAAAAAAAGGTGAGGTTTTTTTAACCGCAAAACTATCAGGATTAAGTACTGGTTCTCATGCAATCCATATTCATGAAAAATCTGACTGTACGGCAGCCGATGGCTCATCGGCAGGAGGACACTGGAATCCAACTTTTAAAAAACATGGAAAATGGGGAGAAACCGAATGTCACAAAGGCGATATAGGCAATTTTATTGTCGATGAAAATGGCAATGGAACCATCGAGTTCTCTACCACCGAATGGTGTATTGGATGTGCCGATGAAACCAAAAATATTCTCGGAAAAAGTCTTATAGTACATCAAGATATTGATGATTTTATTACGCAACCAACTGGAAATTCAGGAGCAAGAGTAGCCTGTGGTGGGCTGATTAAGTAGTTAATTTTATTTTTTAAATGAATTATTTTTTTCTTTACAAATTTTAGATAACAAAAAGTTCTCGAGATTTTTTTTAGAAAAATATTTATTAAAAACTCTCAAAAATTAAATTTGATCTTGTAACGATTTGATTAACTTTGAAGCTTCCGATAGTATTACTCCGATGCTAAATATTCTCTGTTCAGATTACCCCCATTTATAGGATAAAAGCAAAGAATAATGCAAACCTATAGCATAACATTTTACCTAAACAGTTGTTAAAAAAGCACTTTGACAGATGGTACTTTTCATTTTTTTTACAAAAAATAACGAAAAGTGCCATCAATGTAACTTATATTACCATTTCGTACTTTCTTAATTTGATAACTTTGCACACATAATTTAAATCATCATTAAAATGAAAAATCATTATCAAATATTAATTGTAGGTGGAGGAAATGCAGGTTTGTCTGTTGCTTCCAAATTATTACTTAAAGATAAAAAATTACAAATTGGTATTATAGAACCCTCCAGTAAGCATTATTATTCGCCAGCATGGACTCTTGTAGGTGCTGGAATTTTTGATATTGCAAAAACAGTTAAAAACGAGAAAGATTTTATTCCAAAGAATACAACTTGGATTCAAGATGCAGTGGCTACTTTTCAGCCAGAAAAAAACACAGTAACTTGTAAAAATGGAACAGAAATATCTTATGATTATTTAATCGTTGCAACAGGAATTCAATTGGATTGGGATAAAATAACTGGAGCAAAAGAAACATTAGGTAAAAACGAAGTGAGTAGTAACTATCTATTTGAAACGGCTCCTTATACTTGGGAAATTATCAAAAATTTTAAAGGAGGAACAGTAGTTTTTACAAATCCAGGAACTCCTGTCAAATGTGGTGGTGCTCCCCATAAAGTAATGCACTTGGCTTGTGATTATTGGCGTAAAAAAGGTATTTTAGATAATTGTGATGTGCATTATGTTTCTGGTGCTAGCATGCTTTTTGGGGTTCCAGAATATGCAGTAACTTTAAAAGATATTGTAGCCAAAAACAAGATTAATTTGCATTTTGGTGCAAATGTTACCTCGGTAGATGGAGCGGCTAAAACAATAACATTTGAAGCAAAAGAAATAAGTGAAGATTTAAACACAAAATTAACTTCTGATGCGGCTTCTTGTTACGGATTGCTAGAAAAAGGAAGTGGAGAGGGCACGAAAAAAGTTACTTTAAAATTCGATATGGCTCATATAGTTCCTCCGCAATCGGCTCCAGAATTTATCAAACAAAGTCCTTTGAGCGACCCAGAAAATGCGTATGGATATGTAGCAGTAAATAAACTTACTTTCCAACACACTAAATATTCTAATGTTTTTTCATTAGGAGATTCTTCCAATGCACCGTGTAGTAAAACAGGTGCTGCAATAAGAAAACAAGCTCCAATAGTTGTAGAAAATTTACTTGCAGTGATGCAAAACAGAGAACCTATTGCAGAATACGATGGATATAGTGCTTGTCCTATTCCTATTCAATACGGAAAATTAATGCTTGCCGAAT